>JBFIJN010000064.1:0-24840 GCA_041600735.1 Nannocystaceae bacterium | reverse complement strand
TTCCACGCCGCGCCGATAGCCACGGATCGTCGCCTGGCCGTCGGGTACATTGAACAGCGTGTAGTGGCCGGCAGCATCGACGATTCCGTAGGGGGCCCGCCCCCCGGTGCCCTCGGCCACCACCAGCATTCCGGCGACCCCGTCGCCCGCGACCGTGCCCGACACGGTGGCTCCGCCCGCGAGGTCGCTCGGCAGACGGATGAGCGCGACGCTGGTCGCCCCGTTGTCGATCACGTCGTCGATGTAGTCCTCACCATCACTCTCCCCCGAGTCGCTCGCGGCCCCGTTGGGGTCGGGCATGGCGTCGGAGATGTCGATGGGCAGGGCCGGACGCACGCCCGAGGGGAACGGCAGGTAGTCGCGCGCGCTCACGTTGAGCGTCCACTTGGGGGTCTCGGCAAATTCGCCGTCGGGTGTGCGCCGCACGCTCACCGGCAGCGCATAGGCCCCGCACGAGTCGGTAGCGACCACGTTCGTGACCGGCTCGCTCGCCTCGTTCAGCGCGGCGACGAGCGCCCCTTCGATCGGATCGCCCGAGCTCGAGTCGACCACCACGCCACGGATCTCGACCGCAGTGCCGCACACGTAATCATCGCTACCATCGACGGGCTCGCACGCGAGACCGTGGGAGCACGCGGCGGGACCGTCATCGCTCTGCGGATCGGCCGCGGGGTCGCAGGCCTCGCCCTTGCCGAGCTCCTCGGCCTCGGGCGGATCGTCCTTACAGCCAGCGAGACCAACTCCGACACAGACCCACAGGAGCAAGGTGATCGAACGAGGCTTGCGCGTGCTCACGGCAGTCAGACCGCGCCACGGGTTCGCATTCCAACTCCTGGATCGTGGACTCTCGTGGGCGCCTGCGCGCTCCCCCATGCGGCGGGGGCCTGTTAGCCTTGCGCCGCGTGAGCAAGCGAAAGCGACGCCGCGGCGGATCGAAGGCACGACGTGGTCGTGCGCCGCGGCCCCCGAACCATCCCGCTCGGCGTGCGACCCCGCTGGACTCGCACGCGCAGGAACGGGAAGCCGATCGAGCGCCGCGGGCGGTGAGCTCGGCCTCGCTACCGATGCATCGGGCAGCGCGACTGCGAGGGCGCGGTGCATTGATCGCGAGCGTCGCGATTGCGGTGGTGTCTGCGACGGTTGCGATTGCGATGGTGCTGCGCACGGATGATGCGAGCGCCGAGTGGATCGCGATGCCGGCACAGCAGCGCGGCGAGCGAGCGGAGTCGGCGAGCGAGGCGGCGAGCGAGGCGGAGCTCGACTCGGCGAGTGACGCGGAGCTCGACTCGGCCAGCGACTCCGCCGTCGATCCCGAGCGCACCGACGCGTCCGCGCGCTCGCCCGTGCTCCCCTCCGACCCTGCGCTCGGGTGGCCGGATACTCAGCTGCGCGCGCTGCCGCCGGCCGGCACCGCTCCGGCGGCGATGGGTCAGAGCGTGGGCAGCCCGCGCGACGGCGCGCTCCTGCGAGCCACGCGGCTGCCCGACGACGACGCCTACTCGATCCTCGATCCCAAGACCGCATTTGGCACCGACAACACGATCGAGCGCCTGCGCACGGCGATCGCTCGCGTGCGCGAGCAGCACCCGGGGCTGCCTCCGCTGGTGATCGGAGACATCTCCACGCGGCGCGGGGGGCCGCTGGCCGGTCATCAGTCGCACCAGGCCGGGCGCGACGTCGACGTGGGGCTCGTGCACCGAACGCGACCCGCGGACGCCCCCGGGGGGTTCTTGGAGGGCACGCGCGAGAACCTCGATCGCGAGGCTACCTATGCGCTCGTCGCAGCCCTCGCCGCCAGCGCGGGCGAGCCCGGCGGCGTGTCGCTCATCGTGCTCGACTACAACCTGCAGCGCATCCTTCGTCGCGCGGCCGAGGTCCGCGGCGCCACGCAGGCCGAGCTCGATGCGCTGTTCCAGTTCCCGCGTGGCCCCAACGCGCGCGAGGGGCTGGTGCGCCACATGCCGGCGCACCGCGATCACATCCACGTTCGCTTCGCCTGTCCGGAGCGCGAGCCCTACTGCCGCGATCCGCTGATCGGATTCGGCGGCATGGAAGCCGCCGAAGGGCGAGGCCCCTCGGGGATCTAGCCCGGCGGCGATCTAGCCCGGCGGCTGGGCGGGTGCGGTCGTCGGAATGACGGGGCGTCGGGGGGCGGCCTTGCCCTCACTCGGCTGGCCCACGATGATGGGTCCACCCGCGGGTCGCTCGCCGGACGGCTCCGCCTCGGCCGGCGGGCGCTTGCCCTCGACGACGGCCGCGGCGGGCCTGCCCTCGGCTGCCTTGGCGTCGACGGGCTTGCCCTCGACGGCCGCCGGCGCTTCGCCACCGACCACCGCGGCTGGGGCCGCCGGGACGACCCCAGGCTCGGCGCCCTCGACCGTCTTGCCCTTGCCGCGCGCCTTGGCCTCGGCCTCGGCATCACGCTGCTCCCACTTGGCCCGCAGTGCGTCGACGCGCTCGGCTCGGGCCGCGCTCGGCGGAATGCGGAAGCCCGCGCTCGCCAGACGACAGCGCTGCATGAGCGCATCGGATCCAACGCCGAGCAGTAGCGACAGCGCCGCGGTGGCGGCCAGCACGACCGGGGCTCCACGCCCTCGTACATGCCCAAGGTCGCGCTCGAGCGGCGGTCGGAAGTACATGCTCACGATGAGGCGCAGGTAGTAGACCGCGCCGATCACCGCGTTGACGAGCGCGATCACCACCACGATGCGCAGCGTGTCGCTCGAGTGCTCGAACGCCGAGCGAAACACGAACAGCTTGCCGAAGAAGCCGGCCATCGGCGGCATGCCCATGAGCGACAACAGGCAGATCGTCAT
Organism: Nannocystaceae bacterium; assembly: GCA_041600735.1. Lineage (GTDB taxonomy): Bacteria > Myxococcota_A > Polyangia > Nannocystales > Nannocystaceae > Paraliomyxa. The sequence goes on along the minus strand of JBFIJN010000064.1, from coordinate 22,024 downwards.
GCCCAGCGCCATCCCGGGGTGCTTGGTGGCGAGGCCTGACCACTCGTGGGCCGAGGTGGCCTCCTTGCGATCGCGCCCTAGCCAGCTCACGCACGCGAACGCGCCCAGCGTGGCCACCACGTAGGCGACCAAGTAGAACAGCACCGAGGCCACGGCCATGTCGCCGGCGTCGGAGGCCCAGGCGCGCTCGTCGACGGTGGGCACGTAGCCCTGCGCCGGCTTGTCGCCGTAGAAGCTGGCGGCCGCGACCACACCGACGAGCAGGTAGCCCACGTGGGCAATCGACGAGTAGGCGAGGAGCCGCTTGACGTTCGTCTGCCGCACGGCGGCGAGATTGCCGACCAGCATCGTGGCCACGGCCAGCCACAGCACCACGGAGGTCCAGCCGTAGGGGCTCTCGACCATCCGCGGGATCACCAGCGTGCCCACGAACAGCTTGAGCAGCGCGGCGAAGGCTCCGATCTTCACCCCGGCCGCCATGAATGCGGTGGTGGGGCTCGGCGCGCCCTCGTAGGCATCGGGGGTCCACATGTGGAACGGGACTGCGCTCACCTTGAACAGCAGACCCGCCAGGATGAGGAACACGCCGGGGATCAGCAGCGCCGCCGGAGCGACGCCGAGCACGACCTTCTCGCGCGCCTGCTCGACCAGGCCGGCGGGGAAGCCCTCGGGGGCCTCGAGCACCGGCACGTAGTCCTTGGCCGCCGAGTTCCACTTGAGGAACACGGTCGAGATCTCGTGCGAGAGCTGGTCGAGCCCGGTGACCCCGGTCGCGCCGTAGACGAGCGCGATGCCCATCAGCAGCAGCGCCGAGGCGAACGCGCCCATCAGGAAGTACTTGAGCGCGGCCTCGGACGACTGCTTGGAGTTCCAGCGCGCGCCGACCATCACGTAGGCCGCGATGCTCATCGTCTCGATGCCGAGGAACAGCGCCACCAGATCGCCGGCGTGGACCAGGATCATCACGCCGAACGTGGCGATCAGCACCAGCGACTCGTGCTCGCCGTACTCGAAGCGATGCGAGCGGTTGTAGTCGCCGGCGAACAGCACGACGGCCGCGGCCACCCCGAGGATCGCGAGGTCGAGCAGCAGCGAGAACTGGTCGACGTAGAGGAAGCCCGAGAACACCTCGATGCCGCCGTCGTACTCGTAGCTGCCGAACTGCTGGAGCACGGCGACCATCGCGAGGCCGATGCCGAGCAGCGTGAGGGTCTGCTGGAAGCGGCGCTGGCCGGGCCGCGCGAACGCGTCGGCGACCAGCGCCACCAGCGACCAGATCGCCACGATCATCATGGGCGCGAGGTGGACCATGTCGGTGACGGCCTGGCCGGAGGGCGTGGTCATCACTTCGCTCGTGGCCGCGAGGGCCGCGGCGTCGACGGGGAGGTTGGGCGGGGGTGCGAACATCACTGCGGCCCTCCTTGGGCGGGCGGCTTCGCGGGGGGTGCCTCGGGTGCAGCCGGCTTGGGTGCGACCGCGGCGGGTGCGGGGCGAGCCTTCGCGCCCGACATGCGGTGGTCCCCGTAGGTGTCGGCGATGACCGCGACCGGATCGCTACACTCGTCGACGAGCGATTCCATCAGCACCGGCCGATCACCCAGCGAGTGCTTGATGGAGGCGCAGCGCTTGAGGTTGAAGCTGGCCACCGCCGCCTGCGAGGTGGGATCGATGCGGGCCAGGAACGGCTGTGGGTACACGCCCATGATGATGATGAGCGCGACGAACGGGAAGAACACCAGGCGCTCGCGGAGATCGAGGTCGGCGAGCGCCTCGTTCTTGGGGCTGGTGATGGGCCCGAACATGAGCCGCTGGAACAGGTAGAGCAGGTACACCGCCCCGAGGATCACGCCCAGCGTGCCGATGGTGACCAGCACCTGCGGGTAGGCCAGCGTGAGCCCGCCCTGGGTGAAGGCGCCGACGAGGATCAGGAACTCGCCCACGAAGCCCACCAGGCTCGGCAGCCCGGCCGAGCCCAGCATCGCGATCATGAAGGCGGCCGTGAACCAGGGCATCACCTTGGCCAAGCCGCCGAAGTCGGAGATGAGACGGGTGTGGCGGCGCTCGTAGAGCACGCCGATCGCCATGAAGAGGGCCCCGGTGGTGAGCCCGTGCGCCAGGCTCTGGAACGTGGCGCCCGTGAAGCCCTGGGTGCTCACCGAGGTGATGCCCAGCACGATGAAGCCCATGTGGCTCACCGAGGAGTAGGCCACCAGCCGCTTGGCGTCGGTCTGCACGTAGGCGACGAGCGCCCCGTAGACGATGCCGATGATCGCCAGGATCGCGAGGATCTGGGCGCCCTCTCCCGCGGCGAGCGGGAACAGCGGGAACGCGAAGCGCAGCATCCCGTAGGTCCCGAGCTTGAGCAGCACGCCGGCGAGGATCACCGAGCCGGGCGTGGGCGCTTGGGTGTGCGCATCGGGCAGCCAGGTGTGCACCGGAAACAGCGGCACCTTGATGGCGAAGCTGGCCACGAACGCCCAGAAGCACAGCATCTGGGCCTCCGGTGGCAGCACCACCTGGTTGATGGCCACGAGATCGAAGGTCCACACCCCGCCCGAGGCCTGCCAGTGCGCGACCGCGAGGTAGATCATCGCAGCGAGCATGAGCGCCGAGCCCACCATCGTGTAGATGAAGAACTTGATCGCGGCGGCGACCCGCTGCTCGGAGCCCCACACCCCGATGATGAGGTACATGGGGATGAGCATCAGCTCCCAGAACGTGAAGAACAGGATGAGGTCGAGCGACACCAGCGCGCCGATCATCCCGGTCTCGAGCACGAGCATCGAGGCCACGAACTCCGCGCCACGCTTGTCGATGCTGTTCCACGCGCCCAAGATGCACAGCGGCGTGAGCAGCGTGGTGAGCAGCACGATCCACAGCGAGAAGCCGTCGATGCCCACGTGGTAGTTGATGCCGAGCTCGGCGATCCAGGGCACGTTGGTCTCGAACTGCATGCCGCCCTGACCGACCACGAATTGCGTGGCCAGCGGGATCGACAGGAGCAGCTCGAGCACGCCAAACGCGATGCCCACGCCATGCGCGAGCTTGGTCTCGGCCTTGGGGAGCGTGGCCACCACGAGGGCGCCCACGATCGGAAGCACGAGCAGTGCAGTGATGATGTGATTCACGGCTGACCTCCGGGCCCCACACCAATGGGGCCGCCGTCGGGGTTCTGGGCGGGTGGCGGCAACGAAGGCCGCAAGATCTTGCCCTCTGCGGCCCGCCGCTCGGCAGCGTTCTGCTCGTCCTTGCCGGCGAGGTGGATCTTCCACGCGCCCCAGAACAGATCCATGTTGACCGACTGCGCCCCGAGCGTGCGGCGCAGACCAATGTCGGGGGCGAGCTCGCGCTCCCCAGCCGCGTTCTTGCGCATCAGGTCACCGCGGCTGATCTGCGGGTTGAGGTAGATGACCCCGAGCAGGATCGCCACCCCGAACATGAGCGCGCCCAGGTAGCGGCGCACGTTGCCGTTGTGCCAGCTCTTCACCAGCGAGCCGAGCACTCCGACCGCGCCGGCGGTGCCCTGCACCCCCACGCCGTCGATGAAGAGCATGTCGGCCACCTGATAGAAGAGCGTGCCGAACATGCGCACGGGCTTCACGATGAGGATGTCGTAGATCTCGTCGACCCAGTACTTGGCGTGGCTCACGGTGTAGAGCAGCCCGAAGCGCCGGGCCAGCTCCGCCGCGCGCTCCGAGGGGCCCGCGAGGTAGAGGCGCCGGGCCATCGCCCAGCCGCCCAGGCCCACGCTGAGCCCGATGACCATGCCGAACAGCTCTCCAGCCCCGGTGAGGTGCCCCTCGTGGATGAAGAAGCCAAACAGCCCGCTGAACCCACCCGGCACGGCCTCGGGATTGAGCAGCCCGATGCTGTAGTCGCCGCCAAACGAGGCCGAGGTGGCCGTGATGGGGGCGAGCCACTCCTCGAGCACGTGCGGCATGTGGATGAGGTCGCTGAACACGTGCGGCCAGCCGAGCAAGCCGCCCACCGAGGCGAGGCCGGCGAGGATCACCAGCGGCAGCGACATGATCCAGTGCTCGCGCACGTAGTGGTGCCAGGTGTGGTGGTCGCCCCGGAACTTGCCCTCGAACGTGAGGTAGTAGAGCCGGAACATGTAGAACGAGGTGCACAGCGCGGCGAGCAGCCCGAGCAGGTAGAGCGCGAGGTTGAGGCCCACGCTCCACTCGCTGCCGTTGGCGAGCGTGTGGATCAGGATCTCGTCCTTCGAGAAGAAGCCGGCGAACGGGAAGATGCCCGCGATCGCCAGGCAGCTCACGAAGAACGTGCCCGCGGTGACCGGCATCTTCGCCTTCAGCCCGCCCATGGTGCGGATGTCTTGGTTGTGGTGGCAGGCCTCGATGACCGCGCCCGAGCCCAAGAACAAGCACGCCTTGAAGAAGGCGTGGGTCACCAGGTGGAAGATGGCCGCGACCCAGGCGCCCATGCCCGCCGCGAGGAACATGAAGCCGAGCTGGCTCACCGTGGAGTAGGCGAGCACCTTCTTGATGTCGTTCTGCGTGATGCCGATCGTGGCCGCGACGAGCGCGGTGACCCCACCGACGAGCGCGATGACGGCCATCGTGAGCGGCGCGAGCGCAAACAAGAAGTTGAGCCGCACGATGAGGTAGACGCCCGCGGTCACCATGGTGGCCGCGTGGATCAGCGCCGAGACCGGCGTGGGGCCGGCCATCGCGTCGGGTAGCCACGTGAACAGCGGGATCTGGGCGCTCTTGCCGGTGCAGCCCAAGAACAGCAGCATCGTGGCCGCGGTCGCGATCGGGACCCCGAAGATCACCTTCTGCACGAACGCCGAATTCTCGCCCTGCGCACAGGCGCGGGCGATGGCGTCCACGTCGAGGCTACCCACCACGTCGTAGATGAGCAGCATCCCCAGGATGAACCCGAAGTCGCCGATGCGGTTCATGATGAACGCCTTGCGACCTGCGGAGGCCTTGGCGTCGTCGGTGAACCAGAACCCGATGAGGAGGTAGGAGCACAGCCCCACGCCCTCCCAGCCCACGAACGTGAGCACCAGCGACTTGCCCAGCACCAGGATGAGCATCGCGGCGCAGAACAGGTTGAGGTAGGCGAAGTACCGGCCGTAGTCCGGGTCCTTGGCCATGTAGCCCACGCTGAAGATGTGGATCAGCAGGCCCACGCCCGTGATCACCAGGCACATCACCGCCGACAGGTGGTCGAGCACCAGGTCGAAGCCCACGTTGAGATCGCCGGAGACGATCCAGGGGTAGACCGAGTCGATCAGGCGGTCGAACCCCTTGCCCACCATCGTGTCGAACACGGCCGAGATGGTGAAGAAGCAGGAGAACGCGATCGCCCCGATGGCCACGAGGTGCACGACCTCGCGCCCGAGCCGATCGCCCAGGCTGCGCATCAGCTGCTTGCCGAACAGCAGGTTGAACACTGCCCCCAGCAACGGGAACAGCGGGATGAAGTGGAGATTGAACTCTGACTCGTTCACGGCGCGGATTCCTGGCGGTGACGAAAGCCTGCGAGCACGGCGGCGTAGGCCCCCTCGCGGGGGCGCCGGGATGTCGGCTCGCTGGATGCGGTTGCGGAGGGCATGGGGCCGGGCTCGCGGCTAGTCGCGGAGGAGGCTCAGATCGTCGATGTCGGTCCCCGTGCGGGACCGGAAGATGCTGACCACGATCGCCAGACCCACCGCGGCTTCGGCGGCGGCGACCGCGATGGTGAACATCGCGAGGACCTGCCCATCGAGGTTGGCGTGGAAGCGCGAGAACGCGACCAACACGATGTTGGCCCCGTTGAGCATCAGCTCGATGCTCATCAGCACGATGAGGACGTTGCGCCTCAGCATCACGCCCAGGAGCCCGATGACGAACAGCGCGCTCGCCAAGTAGAGAAAGTGAGTGATGGGGACCACGGTGCTCTCCTTCCCGGGCGGGACCCGGGTCGCTCGGAACGCTAGTTGCCGCCCTCGTGGCCGCCGGCGGACGGCTCGCCAAAGTCGGTCTGGGCGTACGGGCCCGCGACGAGCGGCTCGTGCTCCGCATGGAACTCGAGGAGGCCCGCCGCATGCATGTGCTCCGCGGCCATGCCCGCGGCCGCGGCTTCCTTCTCGCGCTCGCGCCGGCTGCGAGCCACGACCACGGCCCCGATCACCGCCGCCAGCAGCAGCAGTGAGATCGCCTCGAACGCGAACAGGTAGTCGGTGAACAAGAGCCGCCCCACCGAGTTGGCCGAGCCGAAGTCCGAGGTGGACTCGATGCGCGCGCCCGGGGTGATGAACTGCTTGGACCAGGTGGCCAGCAGCACCCACACGAGCAGCCCGGCCGAGAGCAGCAGCGTGAAGTAGTAGCCAAACCGGCCCAAGCGCGACGGTCGGCGCGACTCGGCGGCGCCGCTCTCGTCGGTGTCGAGCACCATGATGACGAAGACGAACAGCACCATCATGGCGCCGGCGTAGACCAGCACCTGCAGCGCGGCGAGGAAGGTCGCCGACAGCTGCACGTAGATCACGGCCACCGCGAAGAACGTGGCCACGAGCCAGACGGCCGCGACCACGGGGTTCTTGCGGGTGACGGTGGCGATGGCCGAGACCACCGCGATGGCCGCGAACAAGAAGAAGACGATCTCGCTGCCGCTCACGATGCCCCCTGCCCTACCGCCGCCGCTGCGGCCGTTGCGTCTGGCGTCGCGCCCATGCTCACCGCGGCGGCCTCCGCCGCGGCGCGCTGCTGGGCCACGAAGGTGCTGCTGCGGATCTTGGCCTCGAATTCACCGCGGAACTTGGTGAGGAACGCGAGCGTCGGCCAGGCCGCGGCGTCTCCGAGCGCGCAGATCGTGTTGCCCGCGATGCCATCGGCGATCGAGGCCACGAGATCGATGTCGCCGGGGCGCCCCTGGCCCTGGTCGATGCGCTTGACGACCTTCACCAGCCAGCCGGTGCCCTCGCGGCACGGCGTGCACTGGCCGCAGCTCTCATCGGCGAAGAAGTGGAGGATGCGCCAGCACGCCGAGACCATGTCGGTCTTCTCGTCCATGACGACCACGCCGCCCGAGCCCGCCATCGAGCGCAGGGTCTTGCCGCCGCCGAGGTCGAACTTGACCCCGGGCGAGACCTCGACCTCTTGGATGCGCTCGTCGGTCTGCAGCGCGTCGAACTCGAACGGCACGTCGAGCTCGCGCTCGGACAAGAGCGGCATCGACACGCCGCCCGGGATGACTCCCTTGACCTTGCGACCGCCTCGCATGCCGCCGCAGACCTCTTCGATGAGCTGACGGCCGGTGACCGTGAGCGGCAGCTCGTAGACGCCGGGTCGATTGACGTGACCGCACACGCTCACGATGCGCAGCCCGCCCGAGCGGCCCACCCCGAGGTCGGCGAACGCCTGCCCGCCGTTGTCGAGGATCCACGGCAGGTTGGCCAGCGTCTCCACGTTGTTGACGATGGTGGGCTGACCCCACAGGCCCTTCACCGCGGGGAACGGCGGCTTGAGCCGCGGCCAGCCGCGCCCGCCCTCGAGGCTCGACAGCAGCGCCGTCTCCTCGCCGCAGATATAGGCACCTGCGCCGCGGTAGATGGTGATGTCGAGCGCCATGTCGGAGCCGAAGCAGCGCTCGCCGAGGTAGCCCTTGGCGTAGGCCTGGTCGAGCGCGCGCTGGAGCACCGGGTGCTCGCGCAGCATCTCGCCACGAATGTAGATGTAGGCGTTGCGCACCCCGAGCGCGCGCGAGGCGATGATCATCCCCTCGATGAGCGCGTGCGGGTTCCACCACAAGATGTGGCGGTCCTTGAAGGTGCCGGGCTCGCTCTCGTCGGCGTTGACGACGAGGTAGACCGTCTCGGCGCCCTTGGGCACGAAGCCCCACTTGATGCCGGTGGGAAAGCCCGCGCCGCCACGACCACGCAGGTTGCTGGCCTTCACCTCGGCGGTGATCGCCGCGGGGTCGGTCTTCATGGCTCGGCGCGCCGCGCCATAGCCCCCGTGCTTCTCGTAGTACTCGAGGTCCTTGGCCTCGGGCACGTCGAAGTGACGACTGATGATCTTGAGGTCGAACCAGCCCATGGTCTTCGCCTAGCTTCCGAATTCCGTGGGAACCCGACCCTCGGCGAGCGCGTCGAGAATCTTGTCGATGCGCTCGAGGTCGAGGTTCTCGAAGTAGAGGGGGATTTCGGGCCCGCCGCGCTCGGCGATCTGAGCCACCGGCCCATATCCGCACGCCGCCAGGCACTCGACCTCGGTCAGCGTGACCGAGTCATCCTCGGTGGTGCCGTGATTGTCGACGCCGAGGCGCTTCTTGCAGCGGTCGAACACGTCGTACGCCCCGGTGATCTGACACGCGATGTTCGTACACACCTGCAGGTGGAAGCGACCCACCGGCTGCTTGTTGAACATGGTGTAGAACGTCGCGGTGCCCTTCACGTGGGCCGCCGGCAACGAGAGTCGCTCGGCAACCAAGTCGACGACCTCGTCGTCGACCAGGCCGAACTGTTGCTGCGCCAGAAAGAGCACCGGGATGCACAGTGCCTTGGCGGCGTTCTGCGGGGGGAAACGCGGCCACAGCTGCTGGATGCGGGCCTCGATCTCAGGGGAGAGTTGCTTTGTCGTCACCTTGGGTCTCAGCCGCCGCGAACCCTAGGATGTCCGCCCCAACGAAGTCAACCCGGCCGTGCTTCGCGAAGCTCGCGCGCAGGCACGGGGGCCGGCTCAGTGCCCGAAGTCTTCCTCGGAATCGAGGGTCAGCTCCATGCACACGGCGTTGTCGAAGCCCGCGCTCGCCTGGAAGTTGGCGGTGTCCCGGATCGCGGGGTCGATCGCGTCCAGCTCGACGGGGTGGAAGCCCATGCGCGAGCCAAAGAAGTCAGCCGCGTCCGTGGTGGCCAGGTACACGGTTCGTACGCCCAGGGTGCGGGCGAGCCGGAGCACGGCGTCACCCACGACCCAGCCCAGCCCCTGGCCGCGGCGCGAGGCCTCGACGGCCAGGCCGAACAGGAACGCGTTGTCCCCGACCGCCTGCAGGTTGACGGCGGCGGCGATGCCCCCTCCCGGGTTGCGCACGAGCAGCGTGTCGACCGACTCCGACGCGATCACCGCAGGCAGCGAGTAGCCCGCGAGGAGGGCGTCGATGCCCGGGCGGTCCTCGGGCGTGCCCAAGATCACGGGGTCGCCAAAGCCCTGGAGCAAGCGATCTCCGAGGCCCCCAAAGGCGCCGGAGGACAGCAGCAGCACCGTGTCGCCGGGGCCCGACTCGGCCAGCACCGCCTGAGCCAGGGCCTCGATGCTCTCGAAGGCGCGAACGTCGACGCCGCGCTCGCCGATCGAGCGGGCCAAGGCCACCGGATCGAGGCGCTCCTCCTGCGGCAGCTTCTCGGGCCGGTGGAGCGGCGCCAAGTAGACCTTGGTGGCCGCGTCGAAGCTGCTCACATACCCCTCGCTGAACTCGCGGCGGTGCGAGGAGGAGCTGCGCGGCTCGAAGCACACGTGGAGCGCCTCGTCGGGATAGCGGCGGCGGATCGCGCGAACCGTCAGCTGAACGGCGGTGGGGTGGTGGGCGAAGTCCGAGATCACCCGCACCCCCTGGGCCAGGCCCAAGAGCTCCTGACGGCGCTTGACCCCGCGAAAGCGCCGGATGCCCTCCCGCAATCGCTCGGGGTCGACCCCTTCGCGGCGGGCCACCGCCGCGGCGGCGACCAAATTGCCGACGTTGAAGCGCCCCGTGAGCTGGGTGGTGACCACACCGAGGCTCTCCCCGCGCTCGAACAGCTCGAACGCGGTGCGCCGGGCCCCGGCCTTGGACCGCACGATGCCGCAGTACTCGGCCGAGTGGACGTCGTCATCCCCGTCCGGCAGCACGCGGTAGCGCAGCACGTTGCAGCGCGCCCCCGCGGCGATGCCCATGGCCTCCGGGCTGTCCATGTTGACCACCAGATCGCCGTCGGGCTCGATGGTGTCCACGAAGGCAGCGAACGCCGCGCGCACCGCCGGGAGCCCCGAGAAGATGTCGGCGTGGTCGAACTCGACGCTGGTGAGGATGGCCCGCACCGGTGCGTAGTGGAGGAACTTGGAGCGGCGATCGAAGAAGGCGGTGTCGTACTCGTCGCCCTCGAGCACGAACGGGCGACCGCCGCCCAGGCGCGCGCCCGAGGGCAGGTTCTGCGGGACCCCGCCGATCAAATAAGAAGGATCGAGCCCCGCATGGTGGAGGATCCAGGCGAGCGCGCTGGTGGTCGTGGTCTTGCCGTGCGTGCCGGCCACGACCAGCGAGACCCGCCCGGGCAGCAAGGCCTTGGCCAACATGCTGGGGAAGCTCTCCAGCGGCAGCCCCGCGGCCTTCGCCGCCAACACCTCCGGGTGGTCGGGCCGACACACGTTGCCTACGACCACGCATTCGGGGCCCCACTCCAGGTTCTTGGCGTCGAAGCCCTCGAACACCGAGATATGGGCGGCGGCCAGCTGATCGGACATCGGCGGATAGATCGCCGAGTCGGAGCCGCGAACCTCGTGGCCCGCCTCCTCGAGGAGCCGGGCCAGCGCGCCCATCCCAGTGCCGGCTATGCCGATGAAGTGGACCTTCAAGGCGCGCAAGGATGGCCTCGTGATCCGTGTGGGTCAACCCGCTACAGGGGCCCCAAAACGCGTCAATCCCGCTGTACGCCGCATCGTAGTGGTACCCCGCACTACGGCCTGAGCATGTGATGAAGGCCGCGTTTGCCGGCTCCGCGGAGCGCGCGATCTCGCGAGACAGCGCTCGAATGGAGCTGCTAGGCTGCCCGCATCGGTGGACCGTGGACAACGCAAGGGGGGCGAGCAGGGCGCGGGCGAGGCTCGGCGCCATTTTCGAAGCGCTCGCAAGCTCCGCTGGCCGATCGAGCTCGAGCTTGCGCGCGGCCAGAGCGAGGCTCGGGTGACCGAGCTCCAGCCCACCCGCGTGCGCGCGGAGGCGCTCGGCGTCAGCCTCGGCGGGACGTTCGTCGTGACCGACGAGCTGCCGGCCGTCGATACCGATCTGCATCTGTGGCTGTACCCGCCCCACGCCCTTCCGCCCGCACCACGGGTGTTACGGCTGTTGGCTCGCGTACGCTGGATCAACGAAACCGAGAGCGACCTACCACGAGGTTTCGGTGTGGCCTTTCGAGCGCTCACCACCGCGGACGAAGTCGCGCTCCACAGCAGTTTTTCGCGGTTGGCGAAGGTGGTATGACCGATGACGCTCATGGTTGACGAGCAAGAGAGCGGCGCGGAACGACGTCAGAAGGCCCGAACACTGGTTTCGGTGCCACTCACGATGTACGGGCGTGACCGCCGGCTGCTGATCCGCGCCCGCACGGTCGACCTGTCGTGTGCCGGTGCGCTCGTGCATGGCGCCGGTCAGATCCGGGTGGGGCAAGAGGTCGACATCGAGGTGCCGCGTGGAGACTCGCGCAACCCGCTGACGCTGAAGGCGGAGGTCGTGCGCATCTCCACGCCGAGCGAGCACCGTCGTCAGCACGGGGTCGCCCTGCGCTTCGTCGACCTCAGCCCGCTCGACGAAGCCATCCTCGAGTCGATCATCGCCGCGGCGCGTCGCTAGCTGGGCTCGGCGGTGCGGCGCTCGGCCCAGGCGCGTCGACGGGCCCATGCCCACACGCACATCAGTGCGGCGGGCGTGATGCCAGGGATGCGGGCCGCCTGGCCGGTACTCGACGGCCGCACCACCTGCAGTCGCTGCGCGGCCTCGGCCGACAGCCCCGCGAGTGCGGCGTAGTCGAGATCGGCGGGCAGCGGCAGGTCGGCCGCATCACCGCGCAGGCGCTCGACCTCACTGCGCATGCGCTCGACGTACCCAGCATACAGGTGCTCGGCGCGTGCCCGCTCCGCAATCCATGCGTCGGCCGCGTCGCGATCGTCGAGCTCGAGCCGCTCGGCCAGTCGCCCCACCGCGGCCTTCACCCGAGCCACGCGAGCCGCCACGCGCTCGTGCTGCGCGGGAGAGATCAGCCCCGCCTCGAGCGCAATCCCGTGGAGCCGCGCGTCGGCGTTGTCCTCGCGCAGCACGATGCGATACTCGGCCCGCGACGTGAACATGCGATAGGGCTCGTCGCAGCCCTGCGTGACGAGATCGTCGACCAGCACGCCCACGTAGCCCTGCTCGCGCGCCACCCGTAGCGGCGCGCGCTCCAGCAGCTCGAGCGCCGCATTGGCCCCGGCCACCAGCCCCTGCGCCCCCGCCTCTTCGTAGCCCGAGGTGCCGTTGACCTGCCCGGCGAAGAACAGGCCGCGGTAGTCCTTGGCCGCGAGTCGATGATCGAGCGCGCGCGCATCGACGGCGTCGTACTCGACGGCATAGCCCGGCCGCAGCATCACCGCGTGCTCGAGCCCGGGGATCGTGGCGATCATGCGCTCCTGCACCGCGGCGGGCAGGCTCGTGGAGATCCCGTTGGGATACACGCTCGGCGTATCGAGCCCCTCGGGCTCGAGGAACACTTGATGACGATCGCGGTGGGCGAAGCGCACCACCTTGTCCTCGACCGAAGGGCAGTAGCGAGGACCGCGACCCTCGATCTGCCCCGAGTACATCGGCGACTCGTGCAGGTGCTCGCGGATCAACGCGTGCGTGCGCTCGGTGGTCCACGTGAGGTGGCAGTGGACCTGGGGCAGCAGCGGCGGCGGCGGATCGACGTCGTCGGGCACCCCGAAGCGCGGCACCGGATCCTCCGACGGCTGCGGCTCGAGGCCGTCGAGCGCGAGCGTACGCCCATCGAGCCGCGGCGGCGTGCCGGTCTTGAGCCGGCGCAGGCCAAAGCCGAGCGCGGCGAGCTGCTGCGAGAGCCCGGTCGCCGGCGCCTCGCCCACGCGCCCCCCGGGCGTCATCGTCGAGCCCGTGTGCAGCACCCCGCCGAGGAACGTGCCGGTCGTCACCACCACCGCATCGGCTGCGAGCTCTACGCCGTCGTGCAGGCGCACGCCGCAGGCGCGCCCGTCGACGAGCCGCAGCGCGTGCACCAGCCCCTCGATCACCTCGATGCCGGGGTGCCCGAGCAAGGCCGCGCGCGCCTCCTCACCATAGCGACGCTTGTCCACCTGCAGCCGCGTGGCCCGGACCGCGGGGCCCTTGCTGCGGTTGAGCACGCGCCCGTGGATCGCGACCGCGTCGGCCGCTCGGCCCATGAAGCCGCCCAGCGCATGGATCTCGGCCACGAGGTGCCCCTTGGCCACGCCCCCCACCGAGGGATTGCACGGGGTCTGGCCGATCGTGTCGACGCGGCCCGTGACCACCACCACGCGCACCCCGACCCGCGCGGCAGCGAAGGCCGCCTCGAGTCCGGCGTGCCCGGCTCCGACCACGAGGACCGTGCGCGCCGTCATCGTCGGGCTCTTGTACCATGCCGCCATGCACGACGCGGGCGTGACCGGGCTGGTCTCGATCGTGGGCGCCGGCCCCTGGGATCCCGAGCTACTCACCCTCGCGGGGCGTCGGCGCTTGCGGCGGGCCGACGTGGTGATCGCCGACTATCTCGCCAACCCGGCGCTGCTGCTGCACTGCCCCGCGCACACCACGATCTATCAGCGCAGCGAAGGCCCCCGCGGCTACCGACCCACCAGCGAAGGGCCGCTGTCGCAGGCCGAGGTGAACCGCTTGATGATCGAGCACGCGCGCGCCGGCGAGCGAGTGGTGCGGCTCAAGGGCGGCGATCCGTGCATGTTCGGGCGCGGCGGCGAAGAAGCCCAGGTGCTGCGCGAAGCGGGCGTGCCCTACGAGCTCGTCCCCGGGGTGAGCGCTCCGATCGCGGCCCCCGAGCTCGCGGGCATCCCGGTCACCCATCGCCACTTCACGCCCGCGGTCACGTTCGTCTCGGGCTGGGAAGCCTACGAGAAGGCCGGGCTCGAGGTCGCGTGGGAGCACCTGGCCAAGTCGGCGGGGACGCTCGTGCTGATGATGTCGATCCGCAATGCGCGGGCCAACGCCGAGCGCCTGATCGCGGCGGGGCGTGCTGCGACCACGCCGGCCGCAATCGTCCGCTGGGGCACCCGCGGGATCCAGCGCACGGTGGTGGGCCAGCTCTCCACCATCGCCGACCTCGCCGAGGCCGCCGGGATCCGACCGCCCGCGGTGCTGGTGGTCGGCGAGGTCGTGACGCTCCGCGAGCAGCTCGCGTGGGTCGAGACGCGACCGCTCCACGGACGCCGCATCGTGATCACGCGCGCGGCCGAGCAATCCCACGAGCTGTTGGTGACGCTGTCCGAGCTCGGCGCCGATGCGGTCGCGTTCCCGTGCCTGCGCATCGCCCCGCCCGAGGACGCGGCGGCGCTGCTGCGGGCCGTGTCCGAGGTGCCTGGCCACGATGGGGTGGTGCTCTCGAGCCCCAACGGCGTGCGCGCGTTCTTCGATGCGCTCGACGAGGTCGGCCTCGACGTGCGCGCGCTCGCGGGCAAGCGCGTGGCCGTCGTGGGCGAGAGCACCGCGGCCGCGTGCCGCCGCCGGGGGATCATCGCCGACCTCGTCCCCGCCCACGCACGCGCCGAGGGGCTGGTCGAGTGCATCGGCGAGGCCGGCCTGCTGGGGGCGCGCTGGCTGCACGTGCGCGCCGACGAGGGCCGCGAGCTGCTCGGTGGCGCGATCGAGCGCGCGGGCGGGCACTACACGCTCGCGATCGGCTACCGCAGCGTGCGGCCGCTCGTGTCGGCGCAGCTGCTCGCGTCGCTGCGCCCCCCGGCCGAGCGCGGCGAGGGCTTCGACGCGGTGGCGTTCGCGAGCGGCCGGGCCGCGCGACACTTCCTACAGACGATGACCGAGACCCTCGGTGACGAGGAGACTCGCCGACTGGTGGCGGCCGCCAAGGTCGTGTGCATGGGCCCCGTGACCGCGGTAGAGGTGCGAAGGCTGGGGCTGCGGGTCGACGAGACCGCGAGCGCGCCCACGGACGCCGCGGTGGTCGAAGCCCTGCGTCACGCCCTCGGGGCCGCCCCCGCGGCGTGACGCCGTCGTCGCGAGCGCGCGGCTACTCCTTGGGCTCGCGCTGCTGCACGATGAACGCCGCGAGCTCGGCCAGCGCCTCGTCGTCGAGCTTGTCCTCGCCGAACTTGGGCATCTGCGCGTCCTCGCCGAACAGGTCGGGCTTGCTCGAGTCGCGCACGACCCTGGCCACCCACGCGACCGAGCCGTGTCCGAGGAGGTTGGGCCCGCTGCCCTCCGCGCCGGCCTGCAGCTCGTGGCAGTTGTTGCAGTCGAGCTCGTCGTCCCACAGCGCCTTGCCCTGCGCGGCCAGCGTCTCGTCGACGCCGGTCTCTCCGGAGAGCTGCCACAGGTACTCGACCACCGCATCGAGCTGGTCGTTGGGGATCGCGTTCTCGCCGGTCTCCGGATACGGCTCCATCTCGTCGTGCTTGGTGCCCCCGAAGAAGCGCTTGTCGTTGGGGTTGCGCACGAGCGCGGCGAGCCACGCCCGGCTCGCGTAGTCGTCGAACGCAGGCGCTTCTTCACCGCCCCAGCCGTCGAGCTCGTGGCAGCTCTGGCAGTGCTCCTTGTAGAGCGCGCGCACCTTGTACTCGGGATCGTTGCGGTACACCGCAGGGCCGCCCTCGGGCAGCACGCCCTCCTTGGCGAAGCCGCGCGCACGCGCGGCCTCCTTGTCGGCCTGAGCCATCGACTTGAGATACGACTCGTTGGCCGCATCGCTGCTCATCGAGATCGCGGTCAGGCCCACGATCGACGCGAGCATCAGCCCGAGCCCCGTCAGCACGCCCATGCGGCCCACGCGACCCGCCATGCCGTCGACGAACGGGGCCGCCACCAGGAAGGTGATCGCCGCGCCCGGGATCACCATGGTGGCCACCGGCTCGAGCGAGCCCTCGAAGAACATGCGTAGCTTGTAGAGAAACAAGAAGTACCACTCGGGTCGAGCCTGGAAGCCCGAGGTGGGATCGGCCGGCGCATAGAGCTCGGAGCCATGGGTCTGCACGGTCACGACGACGAGCGCGATGGCCACCAGCGTCATCGCCAGCATGTCGACCAACAGCTGGCCCGCCGCAAACGGCTGCGCCCGGCGGGGCTCCAGCGCCGCCTCGCCGGCCTGGGCCCGCCGCCCCAGCACCACGATGCCGGCAAGCAGCGCCACCCCCACGAGCGGCAGCACGAACGCGTGCACCGTGTAGAGGCGCGTGAGCGTGAGGTTGCCGGCCTCGGCCCCGCCCTGCACCACCGTGCGCAGCGCCTCGCCGCCCGGGGTCTGCTCCATGATCCCGAGCTCGACCTGCGCGGCCCAGTAGCCCTGCTCGTCCCAGGGCAGGATGTTGCCGGTCACCCCGAGCGCCATCAGCACGACCACCAGGCCCACCGTGGAGATCCAGACCAGCTCGCGCGGCCGCGTGTACTCGCGGGTCACCGCCAGCTGCACGAGGAACGCGACGGCGGCCACGATCATCGCCGAGAGCCCATGGTGGTGCAGCCCGCGGATGAACCACCCGGACTCCACCTGATCGTTGAGGTACACCGTGCTGGCCCACGCGTCGGAAGCCGAGGGGCTGTAGTGCGAGGCGAGCAGCACCCCCAGCACGCACTGCTGGGCGAACAGATACACGAGCACCGCGGGCAGCACGTAGCGCAGCCGCGGACCGCCGGGCACGGGGTGCTCGGCGAAGCGCCGCCACAGTCCGGGCAGCGCGGTACGTTCCTCGAGCCAGTCGATCACCATCACGCCGGCTCCTTGCGCTCGGTCCCTTGCTTGAAGCGCTGGTAGCGGATCGCCACGAGATCACCCTGGGTCTCGACCTCGAGCGCGTCCATGTCGCGCGGCGAGGGCCCGGTCTGCACCGCACCATCGATCGAGAAGAACGAGTCGTGGCACGGGCACACGAACTTGGCATTCTCGGCGTCGTAGTCGATGGCGCAGCCCAGGTGCGGGCACACGGTGGACATGGCTCGCAGCTCGTCCCCGTGCTTCATCACCCAGGCGGAGCCGATCTTGACCTCGACCATCCGGTTCCACGCGTCGACCCGGTCGGCGTAGAGGTCCACCTTCACCGGCACCCCGGCCTGGAACTGCACCAGCTTGCCGGCGGGGATGAACGCGTCGGATCCGCTGGTGGTGGCCGTGCGCAGCGGATGGGTCAGGAACGAGAGCGCGGGTGCGGCCGTCACTCCGGCGACGCAGGCCCCCAGCACCCCCGCGCCGGCGAGCATGAACTTGCGTCGCGATCCGTCATCGACGGGTTGCTCGTCGGGTGGTTGATCGGCGCGTGCTTCTGGTCGTTGGTCCTCGGCCATCGGTCCTTCGTCCTTCGTCGTGGTGGTGGTCGCGGTGATGCCCGCGTCACTCGGAGCGGGATTGTAACTCTAGGTGAAAGCGCGCAGGTCGATGCGCACAGCAGCGCCGCGTGCGTCGGCCTCTCGAGTGGCCGATCACCCGTGAGCGCGTGCCCGAGGCGGGTCCGCCCGCACGAAATGCGCGAGGTCGACCGCACGTGACACCCGTCGCGCCCACGCCAACCTCCGGCAACTCTCCGTAGATTCGCACAGAACGCCGCTCATCATGCTCCGGCAGGGTGGTGCGCGAATGCGAGGGACCGCACCACCAATGACGACGCGCGTTTCCAAGCGCCCAACGATCGCTTGCCAGCGACGGCGCAGGGGTCCAATCTCGCCTCTCGCTTCCCTTACTTCACTTCTCCACCCCTGATTTTCCCTTGCTCGCCGTATCGATCCAAGCCGCGCTGCACTCCGTATCCCGTCGTCCGACCGCCCGCTGTTGGGTGGCGTGCGGCCACGGTGGCGGGCTGGCTTGGCCTGTCTAACCCCTTTTGGCACCCGGTGCCCTTGCAAAGAAGAGATAGAACGAGATGAGGACCAAGAATAAATGGATCACCGTACTGGGGGCCACCACCCTCATTGCGGCGGCCGTACAACTTCAACCGCAAGAGGTGACGGCGGCGGACCACGCGGATGCTCCGCTCACCGCCGACGACACCGCTGCCGACATCGCCGACCTCTACGCCTGGCACACCGACCGCGGCACCATCGTCGTGATCATGACGTTCGCTGGGCTCCGCGGGCCGGGATCCGATCCGGTCTACGACACGGACACGCTGTACACGATCCACATCGACAACACGGCCAATCCCGTCGAGAAGGCTCAGTACACCGACAACGACAACGACAACGTGTCGGACATCGACATCAACGTCCGCTTTGGCCAGAACAACCTCGGCGAGTGGGGCGTGCAGTTCAACGACGTCCCCGGGGCGGCTGACGCGACGTTCGACGGCCCCGTGCAGACCGAGCTGACCAACGGCGTGGTCACGGCGATGGCCGGCGACTTCGACGACCCGTTCTTCTTCGACTTCGAGGGCTTCCTCGCCACGCGCGACAACCTCCTCGACGACGCGAGCCCCATCGACGTGGGCTTTGCGAGCGTCGTGAAGGGTGCAGCGGTCGATGCATTCGAAGGGACCAACGTCATGGCCATCGTCGTCGAATTCGACGCGGCGATCGCAGTCGACCGCAACGCGGCCAACTTCGTGCAGATCTGGGCTTCGACGGGGGTGCTGTGATGAAGACGATCAAGCTCACCCTCCCCCTCCTCGCCATCACCGGCCTCGCGCTCGCGGGCTGCCCCTCGGACGATGCCCCTCCCGGTCAGGACGGCAGCTCCTCGGGCGATTCCACCGCGGGCAGCCCGACCACCCTCACCACGACGGTCGATCCGGACAGCACGGCGGGTCCCGGGACCACCGACGACCCGAGCGCGACGGTGGGCGAGAGCACCACCACGGGTGAGGAGCCCGGGCCGTTCGTGTTCGACGAGACGCCCTTCGAACGCTACACCGCGGTCGATCGCATGGGCTTCCCGGCGATCAACACCGGCCTCAACCTGCTCGGCGACAAGGACGCCTACAACGCCGCCACGCCTGGCGACGATGCGGCGCTGATGTTCGCGACGAACATCTTCGAGTCACTCGAGACGCTGCATCTGGGTGCGCCCGGCAACCAGACCCCCGACAACACGGGTCTCGACGATGACCTGCTGGCGATCTCCCTGTCCCCGTGCGTCACCCCGCCGCTGCCGATGGACAGCTGCGATGACCAGGGTGGGCCCTTCGCCATCCCCGATACCCTCGTGATCGACCTCGACGATCCCGCGGGCTTCCCCAATGGTCGTGCGCTCGCCGACCCCGTGATGGACATCATCTTCGCGGTCCTCCTGCTGGACCTCAACGAGCACGCCGTCACGACGTTCCTCGATCTCGACGGCGACGGTACCCTCGGGCCCTCGCTGAACCCGCTCGAGAACGACGTCGCGTTCTCCGACTCGTTCCCGTACCTGGCCCCCGCCCACTAGCGCCCTCGGGCGTCGTGGCCTTCGGCCGTTCGTCGCCTCGGGGGCTCGCCCCCGGGGCGCTTTCACATCCCCAGCTCCCCCCACCGCAGGTAATCCGTGCGACTCGTCGTCTCCCCGCTGTTCCTCGCCGCTCTCTTCGCCTGTGGCGAGCCCCCTACCCCCGCGCCGCTGCCGGCCGAGGCCGTGCCCGCGCAGAGCAAGGCCGAGACCAAGCAAGCCGAGGCGAAGAAGGCGAAGGCTCGGCGGCCCACCAAGCGCGAGCCCACGTTTGCCGCCCAGCTGGCCGCGGTCGACAAGACCATCGCGGGCAACGTCAAGGTCGCGGAGGGCAACCCCTCGTCCTCGCTGGCGTGGGGTCGCGTGGCCGACCTCTACCTCTCCCGCGCGCGCTTGTCGGGCGACTACGACGACTACGCCAAGGCCGAGGAGATGGTCACCAAGGCCTTCGCCGCCGGGCACGAGAACGGCTTCGGGCCGTTCATGACGCGCGCGCGCCTCAACTACACCCTGCATCGCCTCGATCGCGTCGATTCCGACTTCGAGCGCTCGAGTCGGCTGCCCACGCGAGACGGCAAGGAGGTCTACGGGCGCGATCTGTTTGCGGCCAACCTCGCGTTCCAGCGCGGGCAGTACGAGCAAGCCGAGAAGCTGCTCGTCTCGTTGGTGGAGCGCATGCCCGCCCTGTCTGCGCTGTCGAGCCTCGCGCTCTACCGCTGGAAGTCGGGGCAGTACGACGAGGCCGAGGCGCTCTACTTGCGCGCGCTCGAGTCGTACGATGGCCAGGAGACCGAGCCCGCGGCCTGGCTGCACCTGCAGCTCGGCCTCATGGATCTGGACCGCGGCCGCTACGACGAGGCGCTCGCCCACTACCGCGCGGGCGAGGCGTTGATCACCGGGTTCTGGCTCATCGAAGAGCACATCGCCGAGATCCTCACGCTCCAGGGCAAGACCGAGGAGGCCAAGGCGATGTACCTGGCCATCATCGAGCGGACCGGGAACCCCGAGTTCATGGATGCGATGGCCGAGATCCACGAGGCCGCCGGCGAAGAGGCGGCGGCCAAGGAGTGGCTGGCCAAGGCCGACGCCAAGTTCGAGGCCCAGCTGCAGCGCTTCCCCGAGGCCGCCTACGGCCACGCGCTCGAGCACTTCCTGGCCCACGGCAGCGACCCGGCCAAGGCGCTCGAGATGGCGCGCAAGAACCATGCGCTGCGGCCCAACGCCGACGCCACGCGATTCCTGGCCGAGGCGCTGCTCGGCGCCTCGCTCGTCGACGAGGCCAAGGCCACGATCGAGCTGGCCCTGGCCACGCCGATGCGCAGCGCCGATCTGCACGCCACCGCGGCGGCCATCCATGCGGCCGCGGGTGACGAGGCCAAGGCCGAGGAGCACCGCGCCGCGGCCCGGGCCATCAACCCGAAGATCGAGCTCTAGCTCGAGCAGCACAAGGTGACGGGCTCGGTGGCGGTCGCCTCGCCCTTGGGCACCACCGCCGCGGGCTCGCACGCGCGCGGGGGGTCGCCCTCCACGTAGAGGACGCCGGCGATGTTGGGTCCGCCGAGGTCGTCCTCGCAGGTACCGGGCGGGACCTCGTGCAGCCCGCTCGCGCAATTGGTCGCGGTGGAGAGCACCATCGCGGCGCCCGTGCAGGGCTCCGACGGCACCGCGCACGTGCACTGCTCGCAGCCGCGCTCGTCCTCGATCTCGTCGTACAGAACCGTGCGCACGGGGTAGTCATCCCCCGGGCACGACACGTCGCCCGCTCGCCACACGCACCACCGCGCATGAAACGGATCGGAGGGCGTGGGCACGCACAGCTTGCCGAACGCGCAGCCCTCGCTCGAGAACGACCCCGCGCATGCGGTGTGCCGGGTCAGGAACGTCGCGGGCGGGCGCTCGACGGAAGGCAGGGGAATGCACCCGCCCTCGCCGAGCGGCGGGTCGAACTGGAAGCCGGAGCTGCTGGTCCAGCCCGCGCCGCCGACCACGTTGCAGCCCGGCGCCAGCGCACGGGTGTCCTGCACCGCGCCCGCGCACGAGCCCGTCAGGTGCACGATCGAGGCATCGCCGCAGCCTGCGTTGCCGATCGCACCACACGCGCAATTGCATTGTGCGGGCGGGGCCGAGAGCTCCGAGAACGCGACGACCACGGCAAGCCCGAACGGCTCCGGGCAGGCCTCGAGCGGAGCACCGGCCGGGCGCTCGATCCAGGCGACGGGGCCCGCGAAGCCCTGGGGCGGGGGCGCGATGCAGCTGTGGCCCTGCGAGGCGCAGCTCGTCTCCCCGCCGTGCGAGGTGCTCGACGGCTCGGCCTCGGTCTCCGTGGGCGGCGATCCTTCGTCGCGGGTCCCCCCCGAGCTACCGCTCGAGCCGGCTCCGCTCGAGCTCGCGGGCAGATACGGATTGGGCTCGGTGCACCCGCCGGGCACGAGCCCAACGGACAGCGCCGCGAGCGCGATTTGCCTCGCCCCCGCGCTCGGCCATCTCACTTCTTGATCATGCGTTGGAGGACGGGGCGCCGTAAACCCCGGCGAGCGCGGTTTCCGGGGGCCGCCCGGGCCGCCTCGCCGATCGACCGTATAGTTCGCCCGATCGAAGGACCCCGATCTCCCTCATGACTCGCGTAGTCACTGCCCTCGCCCTCGTCCTCGCCCTCTTCTCGTACTCGCATCGCTCGAGCGCCGAGGAGCCCACGCCATCGGCGGCCAGCCCCACCACCCCTGCCCCCGC
>JBFIJN010000063.1:0-24883 GCA_041600735.1 Nannocystaceae bacterium | reverse complement strand
GGGGGCGCGCTTTCGGGTAGGATCCCCGCCCATGCAGATCCCCCGTAAGGGCGTGGTGCGTCGCCTGCTTGCCGTGCTCGCGCTCTCGACCGCGACGATGGCGTGCGGCGGTCCGAGCAAGGACGGCGCGAGCAAGGACGGAGCGAACGAGCAGAAGGCCGCCCCGCCCCCGGTGATCGAGGCCAAGGCGGTCGTAGACGAGGGCAAGGCTGCCGCGGCAGACGACGCAGCGGCCTCCGCCGAGGGGGGCACGGGTCCCGCTGCCGACGACGCGGGAGGCTCGGGGCCTGGTCCTGCGGCCACGAGCGGTGGGCCGGCCGCGAGCGGTGGACCGGTCGAGGCGGGGGCGACGGGCAGCGGGGGCGAGGAGGCGGCAGCCGAGACGACCGGCGGCACCGTCGACGTGCCTGCGCTGCTCAAGGAGATCAAGAACAAGCGCACCAAGGATGCGCGGGCCCAAGCGGCGGTCGCCGAGGCCGTGGCCGCGGGGGCCGACCCGGCCGCGCTGGCCAAGGCGCTCAATAGCCGCGGCGAGGCGCTGTTCGCCGACCCCGACCGCGCCAAGGTGTTCTTCGAGCTGGCCAACGAGACGGATCCCAAGGCCACCGCGCCCGCGTTCAACCTGGCCAAGCAAGCGGCGGTGGTCGGCGAGCTCGACGAAGCCAAGAAGTGGCTCACCGTGGTGCGCGAGCGCAAGGGCAAGAAGTTGCTCAAGCAGATCGACTTCGATCCGATGTGGGAAATCCTGAAGGACGACCCCGACGTGCGGGCGCTGCTGAAATGACGGCGGCGGGCTCGGGCTCCGCACGGCGGGGCGTGCTGTTCGTGTGCCACGCCAACATGTGCCGCTCGCCGCTCGCGGCGGGCGTGTTCCTCCACTTGGCGGCGCAGCACGGCGTGATCGATCGCTACGATGTGGACAGCGCGGGGACCTGGGCCGGCGATGGGATCCCGCCGCATCCGCTGAGCGTGGAGGCGGCGCGTCGCCACGGCATCGACGTGGCGCTGCTCGGGTCGGCCTCGCGCCCGATCGCTCCGGGGGATCTCGATCGCTTCGAGCACATCATCGCGATGGATCGCCGCAACCTCGCCGACATCGAGCGTCTGCGCCGGATCTCCGCGTTCGGCCCGGTCGTGGGCGGCACCGCCAAGATCTCGCTGCTGCGACGCTTCGTCGACCCCAAGGCGAGCGGTCGCGACGCCGACGTGCCCGATCCCGTGCGCGGCGGTCCCGAGCAGTACGAGGCGGCCTACACGATCATCGAGGCGGCCTGCCGCGCACTGCTCCGCACGCTACAGGACGACTAGCCAGCCGCTAGCGCACCAGCACGCCGGCGTAGCCGACCACGCGCTCGAGGTCGCCGCTGTGCTCGCCCGAGTGGCCGTAGCGCACCAGCTCGGCCTCGCGGGCATGCAGCGCGCGCGCGGCGAACAACGCCACCGTGGTGGGGAGCACGCCGCACATGCTGATCCGATGCTCGCGGACCGTGCGGTAGAGGCCTGCGGGATCGAGCGCCTGGATCCGCGCCAGCGCCATGCCGTCGAGCCCCGCGGCCTCGTCGGCCGAGATGTAATGGGACATGTCCGTGCTCGCAACCAACAACACCGGCTCGTCGCTGCCGCGCACCACCGCGGCCAGGCCCTCGCCGAGCGCTCGGCACTCCTCGAGGGAGAGCCCCGAGAGGCACAGGGCCGCGATGCGCAGCTCGGGCTGCCGTGCCCGCGCAAACGGCAGGTGCACCTCGAGCGCGTGCTCGTGCAGGTGGGCCGCGCGATCGGGCTCCACGTCGCAGTGCTCGGCGATCGCGACGCCCAGGGCCTCGTCGACCGGCACCACGCCCCCGGGGAGCTGCCAGCCGCCGCCGGGCCACAGCGATCGCGACACGCCGCGGCCGGTGTGGTTGGGGCACATCAGCACGATGCGCCGCGGCACCGTGACCCGCGCCCACGTCTGCCCGAGGATCGACCCGCTGTACATGTAGCCGGCGTGCGGCCCGATCAACGCCAGCGCGGGGCGAGACGGCGGGGTCGCGCCGAGCAGTCGCGCCACCTCGCGCTGCAGCGCGCCCGCCTCACCGGGGTAGAAGCGGCCTGCGACGGCCGGGGCGCGGAGTGCTGCGCTCACCATGAGGCTAGCGTAGCGCGGCGAGGCTGGCGTAGCGCGGCTTGGTGGCTCGGCGCGCTGCGCCAGGCTCGCGGTGGAGCCGAGCGTGCTCTACTCTCGCGTCGCATGCCCGCGACCCGCTTCCTCCGCTATCTGGCGCCCAACCTCGTCACCTCGCTGGGCATGCTGTTCGGGCTCGCGTCGATCGTCGCCAGCTTCGAACATCGCCTGGCCGACGCGGGGTGGCTCATCATCTGGGCGGTGCTGCTCGACCGCGTAGACGGGTTCGTGGCCCGCCTGCTGCGCGCGACCAGCCCGTTTGGCGTGCAGATGGACTCGTTCGCGGACGCGCTCAACTTCGGGGTGGCGCCGGCGGTGCTCGTGTTCTGCACCCTCGACGCGCTCCCCGAGCTCGGCCTCCACCAGGGCGTCGGGCGCATCTTGTTGATGGGTGCGTGTGGCCTGTGGGTGCTGGCCAACGTGTTTCGCCTCGCCAAGTTCAACGTGATCGCCGAGGAGCCCGGCAGCCACCCGATGTTCTACGGGATCCCCACCACGCTCGCCGCCGGCGCCCTGGTGATCTGGTACCTCGTGCTGCTGCGCTACTCGCCGCTCGGCGTGATCACGGGGCAAGCGGAGCTCATGCACGGGCCGCGCTTGCTGGGCGACTTGGTGCTCCCGATGTCGCTGTGGGGCTACGTCCCCGCGGTGATGCTCGTGGGCTCGTTCCTGATGGCGAGCAACCTGCCCACGCCCAAGCTCGGGCCCATGCCGAGTCGAGCGCTCACCGTGTTCGTGGTCGGCAATGCGCTGGCCGGCATGGTGTGTGGCTTCGCGCGGGTGCTGCCGGAGTACATGGCGCTCATGCCCACGTCGTGGCTGGCGGTCTCGCTCGTGTGGGGGCAGCTCTCGCGGCACGCGCGGGCGCTGCCGCCACCCTCGTTCCTTCCCGCGGAGGAAGCCAAGCGCTAGCGGCCGCCGAGCCACGCGCGGCGCAGCTGCAGCTGCGTCGGGGTGAGCTCGGCCTCGGGTAGCAGCGCGAGGCGGTACGTTCGCGCGGAGCTCTCGCTCGGCGTGAGCGTGCGCTCGACCAGTCGGCCGCCGCGAAACAGCGCGAGCTCGATGCTCTGGCCCGGCTCGTGGTCGGCGAGCCGCGCGAGCACGGTCTCGCGGGACTGCGCCTGCAGGCCCTGTACGGCGACGATGGCGTCGTCGAGCATCAGCCCCGCTTGGTCGGCGGGCGAGCCCGGATCCACGCTGCGGACCACGGCCTCGGACGAGAGCGTGAGCCCGGTATAGAGCCGCTGGCGCCGCTGCGCTCGCGTGAGCTCGGGGCGTAGTCGGCCCTCCGCGTCGAGCCACGGCGCAGTCGTCTTCACCTCCAGCCCCGCCGCCGCCACCCGCTCGAGCAGCGGGAGCTCATCGGTGCCGTCGACGTAGCGGCGGAAGAACCACGCCATGTCCTCGCCCGCCTCCTCGCTGGCGGCGGCGGTCACGTCGGCGGGGGTGATGCCGCGACCCGCGGCGCCGTGGCTGACCATCAAGCGGCGGAACAACCCCGCCAGCGATCCCTCGCGCCCGCGCTGTGCCGCCCGCTGCCGCAGCTCGAGGTCGAGCGCAATGCCCAGCAGGTCGCCTTTCTCGTAGTAGCTCACGGCGACGTTGGGATGGTTGGGCGCCGGCTTGTACGCCTTGGTCCACGCCTCGAAGCTCAGGCTCGAGAGCGCGTCGTGGTTGCGCCCGGGCTTGGTCACGTAGGCGGTCCAGCGCTGGCCCAGGTCGCGCACGTAGTCTTCGGGAGTCAGCAGGCCGGCGCGCAGCAGGCTCTGCGCCTCCATCGTCTCGGTGCAGCCCTCGTGCAGCCACAGCAGCTGCGAGTGCGTCTCCTTGCTGTAGTCGAACGGCCCCAGCGCGCGGTCGTGGATGCGCTTGACGTTCCACGCGTGAAACAGCTCGTGGGCCACCAGCCGGGCGGCGCGGGTGTAGCCGTCTTCGTGATCGAAGTCGGCGCGGCGCATCATCATCGAGGTGCTGCTCGCGTGCTCGAGCCCGCCGCCGCCCTCCGGCGACACGCGCAAGAAGAACACGTAGCGGCCGAACGGAAGCCCGCCCATCAGCTCGGCCTGGGCCTTCACGATGCGCGTGGCATCGGAGACCAAGCGGGGTAGATCGATCCCGCCGTCCTCGGCGCCGCTCAGCACGTACTCGAACGCGGTGTCGTCGACGGTGAAGCGCTGCACCCGTGGCGTGCCGAGCTCGATCGGCGCGTCGACCAGCGCGTCGTAGTCGGGGGCGGAGAAGCGAGCGAGACCCCGAGGGGCCTCGGCTTCGCTGGACGCGAGCGCGGTGTGAGCGGACCAACCCGAGGGCAGTGCGATCGTCACCTCGGCGGGGCGCCCGAGCTCGCCCACCACGTAGAGGAACACCGACGTGCCCAGCAGGCTCGCGTGGAGATCGTCGACGTGACTCGTGCGCACGCTGGCCTCCGCTGCAAACACGCGGTAGCGCACGCGGAACGGGTGGCCGCCGTGCTCGACCCGCCAGGTCTGCTTGTCGAGGCGATCCACCGCGAGCGCTCGCCCCTCGAGGTCCTCGGCGCTCAGGTCATAGACGTGCTTGGCGAAGTCGCGGATGAGGTACGACCCGGGCGCCCACGCGGGCATGGCCACCCGAGCGCTGCGCCCCGCGGGCGCCAGCACCTCCATCGCCACGTGCACATACTGCTGGTGCGGCGCGGGGATCTCCACGCGATAGCGCACCGGGGCCTTGCTCGACGGCGGACGCGCCTGGGCGTGGCGAGGGCTCGCGCAGGCGGCGAGGGCAGCGACCAGCACGAGGAACAGGAGGCGGAGCGAGCGTGCATGGGCCAACGCGGGCATCGGCCGGAGCATACCCACCGGGGCGGCGCGCATGGAAAGGCCGAGCCCGCGGGGCTCGGCCTTGGTTGGCGTGGGTCGAGGGCAAGCCCGCTATCAGGCTCGCAAGAAGCGAAGCATGGGCCGCGCGAAGAACAGCGGGACCAGCAGCAGCATCCCAGCGAGCAGGCTGGCCACCGGGCCGTAGATCATCGGCGAGCCGCTGGGCGACAGCAGCAGGTAGCTCATCACCGGGGCCCCGAGCAGGCCCAGGCCATCGGCCGCCGCGACGACACCGGCGGTGCCGAGCGCGAGCACGCCCCACGTGCGTCCACGCAGCAGCGCAATGAATCCGCCCACGCCGAGCGCCAGGGCCACGATCTGAAGCGCCTCGGGCTGGGGTGCGAGCGCGTAGAGGATGAGGAAGGGCAGGGTGGTGCCGGCCGACTTGACCGCGCGCCGCATCAGGATGAGGGACTCCTCTTGGAAGTTCCAGCGCTCGGCCGTGGCCTCGGAGTGCTCGTAGCGCGCGGCCATCCCCTCGCCCAGCAGCAGCAGCCAGATCGCGAGGTGGGTGAACCCGAAGAACGCGATCATCGGCTCCATGCCGGTCTTGAACAGCACGAGCAGGATCAGCGAGCCGAAGTTGCCGACGCCGATCGCAAACCAGCGCGCCCAGAACCACTCGGCGGCCAAGCCCATGAACGCCAGGCCGTAGCAGAGCGCGAGCCCTAGGTAGGCAGCGAATGTCTCATCGGGCCCCAGCCCCGCGGTCATGGCGAACTGCGTGACGTAGAAGCCGAGGAACAACAGCGCGATGGCGCGACGAATTCCGATCATGAGCGAACCTGCCTCGTTTCGTGGTCCAGCGTACGATGCGGGTCGCGCGTGTGCAAAGGGCCGGGCGTCGGTCCCTCGCCGTGGGCGCCGGTGAAAGACCCGCTGCGGGGAGGCGTTGGACCCGTGAAACAGGCCGGCCCCGCCGCTGGACGAGCCCCAGGACCCCCGGTAGCGTGGGTATGGGAGACCCGCCCCGCTCGGGCCCCGCCTCCAGGACTCGGCATGCGCACCGTTCAACGAGCATCGCTCATCCTCGCCCTGGCGCTAGCGCCCGCGTGTCGGGCCCCCGCCGCGCCTTCCCGCGCCCCGGTGGGTGCGGCCAATCGCGGCGGCGTGACCTTCGTGCGGGCACGCTGTGCCAGCGCGAGCTCTTGCCTGCTCGGCCAGGTGGTCACCGCGGAGACGGCGGCCCCGCTCTCGCGGGCCACCGTGTTCCTCGAGCGCGAAGAGGGCGAGGGCGAGGTCGTGGAGATCACCACGCTGACCGACGACCAAGGGGTGTTCGCGGTGGTAGAGCCCCCGGCCGGGCGTTATCGGCTACAGGTGTTCAAGCGCGAGCGTCGGCTCGAGGTTCACGGGCTCGCGCTCGGCGAGCCGGGCACCACGATGGTCCCGGTGCGGCTGCCGCAGGGCTAGCCACCCGACGAAACACAGAAGGTCGTCCCACGCGGGTGGGTACGACCTTCTTGGGCTGCTGCTCGTGCTCGGGCGGTGAGCCCTCGCAGCGGCGGGTTCCTACTCTGCCTCGGCCGGCGTTTCGGTCTTGGCCGAACCCTCGGCGCCCATGTTCTTGTACTGGTCCGCGAGGCCGTCGCCCTTCTTGGGGGTGACCGCACCGATGACCGAGTTCACGAGCAGCCAGCCGAACATGAAGATGAAACCACCCATCATGATCAGCTGCATGACGCCGCTCGCATTACCCACCGGGGGCTTGGTGGCCTGGAGCTCCCACTTGTTGTCGGCGATCTCGGCTGAGGACATCGAATTCTCCGGTGGCCCGCGGTGCTTGGTGAGCGTGAATCACCGTCGCGGGGTAGGTAGGCACGCTAACACGCGACCCCAGAGCGGGACAAGCCTGCGCAGGGTCGCTCGACGTCGATCGCGAGCTTGGACACCGGGAGGGACGGCGGGGTTCGCCCGCTCTGCTCACGGCAGGTCGATGCCGTACGCGGGCAGGATCTCGCCGTTCAGCGCCTGCAGCTGCACGAGCGCCTTGAGGTAGTTGATCTGCGCGCTAAGCGCTTGCGCCGCGGCCTGATCGACCTGGTCGAGGCGCTGGAGCACGTCGTAGTTGGTCGAGCGCCCCACGTCGAAGCGGGCTTGCTCGGCCTCGAGGTTCTCCTTGGCGAGGTCGAGCGAGAGCTCGGCCACGTCCATGACCTTGGCCGCGGTGCGCAGACCGTTGGCTGCCCGGATGACGCCGGCGGCCACGGTTTGCCGCGCCTGGTCGAGCTGGACCTCGGCCTTCTCGATCTGCAGCAGCGCGGCCTGGTGCTGCGCCTTGGGGGCACGGTTCTGCACGTCCCAGGTCAGCGAGATCTGCCCGCTCACCGCCCAGTCGGCGAGCAGCCCGTCCTGGCGCACGTCGGAGCTGAAGATGTTGCGGAAGGCCTCGGGCCAGCTGCCCTGCGAGCCGGGATCTCCGGTGGTGGTATTGGGCGTGCTGTCGACGCTGCGGCCCTGCGGCGTGAAGCTGCCGCTCACGTCGAGCTGGGGCAGGCGCTGGTTGGCGGCGACCAGCTCGTCGATGCGACGGCTCTCGATACCGAGCTGGAGCTGGCGGATCTGCGGGTTGCTGGCGAGCGCGCTGTCGAGCTCGGCCTTCACGTCGACCGGCCGCGGCTGGACGAGCGGATCGGTCATGGGCAGCACGCCGAGCACGTCTTGATCGGCGAGCCGCTCGCCCATCAGCGTGCGCAGATCGAGGCTGGCGCCCAGCAGCGCATTCTCGGCGTTGATCACATCGCTCTCGCGTGCGGCCAGGGCCTGCTCGACCGCCTTGGCGTCGACCGGCGACAGCCGGCCCGCGGACACCAGCGCCTGGGTGCGCTCGAGCTGCCGCCGCGCGAGGCCAACGCTCCGCCGCTTGTTCTCGAGATCACGGTGGGCGAACAGCAAGCTCCAGTACGCGCTGATGATGTCGCGCACCATCGTCTCGGCGGTGAGCTGGCGGGCGGCCTCGGACTGGCTGACCGCGATGCGAGCCCGGTTGATGTCGGCTCGGTTGACCCGCAGCCCGGCCCCGCGCAAGAGCGGCTGCGTGATGGAGAGCGTGGGCACCAGCGCATAGCTGGCGAGCTGCGCGGAGCCTGCGCTGGCGTTGAAGAAGTTGATCGGCTGCTCGGTGAGCGTGCGGGTAGCCCTGAGCGTGGCGCTGATGTTGCCGCCGGTCTCGAGCTTGCGACTCACGCCGAAGTTGGCCCCCACCGCCCGCGAGCCGAGGGCAAAGGTGACCGCCGAGCCGCGCTGCGGGCTCTGGGAGGCGCTGCCGTTGACCCCGGCCGTGATGATCACGTCGTAGGCCCCGAGCGCGGCGAGGACCTGGGTCTCGCTGATCTTGATGTCGATCGCGTTGGTGGCGAGGGTGAGGTTGGTCTCCAGCGCGAGCTCGAGCACCGTGGAGAGCTCGAGCTCCTCGCTGGCGAACGGGGGCTCGTAGTCCTCGGAGAGCCCGGTCAGGTCGACGCGAGGGGTGGGCTCCGGGCTCGCAGTCGGGCCGGTCGCAGCGGGCTCGACCGGTTCGACGCCGTCGGCGGGGACGGGTCGGGGGCCAGGCGGGGCGACCAGGAGCAGAGCAGCGACAGTCGTGAGAAGATGCACGGAAAAACCCCGTTGGGAAGACCTCGGCGGTGCAGTCGGCGGATACCGCTGCCCTCTACTGGGGTCAAGCGCGGCGGGCCTAGCGAGCGGGTACTGGGCCTTTGGACGTCATGGAGGGGATCGCGGTTTCGCAGGATTGCAGGCCCGCGGGCGCAGGCAGGGCCCGGCCGGGGGCTGGACCCCGATGTAAGGCTCCTACGAGGACCCCGTTGCCTGCCCCGAGGAGCGATGTTTCCCTGTGAGCCCGGCGCCCATGGCCTCGACCTTCGCATGGGATTGCGCAGGCGACGCGACGATGAGGCCGGCCGAGCACCCCAGCGTGAGCGCAACTTCCACCGATGGCGAGCAGCGAGAAGAAGAACGCACCCTCGTGGTGCGGGCGCAGGCCGGCGACGCGGCCGCGTTTCGGGCGCTCTATCAGCGGTTCGCACCGGCGGTGCATCGCTACGCGATCCTGCCGCTCGTTCGCGATCGCACCCTGGCCGAGGACCTGCTCGCCGACACGTTCGTGCGCGCGCTCGAGAACCTCGGGCGCTTCGAGTGGCAGGGCAAGGGGTTGCTGCCGTGGCTCATTCGCATCGCGAAGAACCTCTGCCTCGATCACCTGCGCAAGTCCGGGCGCGTATCGGGCTGGCCCACCGAGTATGAGCAGCTCGTGCCCGATCCCGGGGAGTGGAACGGCGAGACGCTCGCCGCTCATCGTGAGATCACGGGTCTCATGCGCGGGCGCATCGACGAGTGTCTCGAGGAAATCAACCCGCGCTATCGCAAGGTACTCGAGCTTCGTCTCGTACAGGGCATGGCCCGCGACCACGCGGCCGCGGCGATGGAGGTCTCCATCGGCACCCTCGACGTGCTCCTGTTTCGCGCGTGCAAGGCATTTCGCAAGGTTTACGTTCAGCGCTACGGCGATGGTCCGCGGCGCGAGTTCGGGCACCCATGACGCAACCACTTCAAGACCACAGTAGGCCCAAGCGGTCGCCTACGCAGCGCGAGGCCGCGGAGGTCTCGCGCATCGCGGCCGAGCTGGCGGCGCTCGGTGAAGATCCCGCCGACGACGACGAGCTCGAGCTCGTGCGCACGGCGGCCGTCGATGCGGACGCCAACGTGCGCACCGTGGCCACGCTCGTCGAGCTGTCCGGGTGGGTCGCACCCGCGGACGGCTTGCTGCCGCTCGAGCGCCACCGCGTGTGGCAGCGCATCGCCAAGCAGACCGCGGCGACCCGCACGACACCCGCGGCGCGGCCCACCGAGCTCGAGCACACCGGGTCCTCCGCCAATGGGTTCACCACGTGGCGAGGCGTGGTCGTCAGCCTGTCGCTCGTGGCGAGCGTGACGATGCTGCTGCGCGTCGACGTGGCGCCGCCGCCCTCGGCCGAGGATCGGGCCGCGCTCGAGAGCATGGGAGAGGCCACTCGCGCGGTGCTCGAGGGCACGCTCCCCGGCGAGCAAGATGGTTCGCGGGCCCGCGCGCTCGCGGACGGCTATGCCGAGCGGCTGCAGGCCGCTCGAGGAGCCGAGCGATGACCCATCCCATCCGCGCTTCGCTGGGTTGGGGGCCGAGGCTGGCGTTGCTGCTGGGGCTCGGGCTGGGGCTCGTCGCGTGCGATCCGAGTGACGATGCCGCGGCTCCCGTGGCGCGTCGGGTCCCCGACGCCACGCTGCGCGTCCACGTGGTCGCGCCCAGCACTCCGACCGACGAGGGGCTGGCCTACCTGCGGGCGATGGCCGACGTGCACGATCGAGCCGATCGAGCCCGCGGCGAAGATCGCCTGCAGACGCTGCGGCAGGGCTTGTCGCTGCCGGTCCCGGCGGGACTCGCCGAGGCCGAGGTGCTGCGCCTCGATCTGGCGGCGCGCCTGGCCGACGAGCTCATGACCACGCCCCACGGAGCCCCCACGGCGCGGGAGCTGCTGGCTCCCATGCTCGACGTCGAGCGCTCGCTGCCGCTCGACCGGGCCACCGCGCGGGCGCTGGTCGTGCTCGGTGATGCAGCGGTCGCGACCGGTGACGATGCCCTGGCCGCGGGCAGCTATGCGCGGTCGATCGAGATCATGTCTTCGCTGCGCCAGGAGCTGGAACCATGAGGGAGACCCGACGAGAAGGCTCTGGCTGGGTGCTGGCGAGCGTCGCGCTCTGCCTCGCGGCGTGGGTCGCCGGCTGTGCGCCCACGGGGCGCGACGGCGGGGTGGTCACGCCCGGCGGCAACGGCAACGTGCCCGATGGCCCCGATCCCGACGGGCGCGACGAGGGCGACGACATCGGCGTGCTCGAGGCACGGCTCGAGCGGCTGACCGCCGAGCAGGCCGCGAAGGCCAGCAGCACCGAGGCCAACTTTGGCGTGTGCGAGGACCTGTGCTCGCTCACCTCGAGCATCTGCTCGGTGAAGGAGAAGCTCTGCGACGTCGCCGAGCGGCACCCGGGCGAAGAGGAGTACCAGGGGCTGTGTCGCCGGGCGGAGCTCGAGTGCAGCGAGGCCGAGGACTCCTGCGTGGCGTGTGTGGAGCGCCGCGAGCGGGCCGCGGCCGAGTGATCTGCGGCCGCGCGAGTGATCCGCGGCCGCGCGAGTGATCCGCGGCCGCGCACGCTCGCGCGTGTGTGCCGGGTCGACTCGAGCGGGCGGCCGAGCGCGAGCGCGACTCAGCTGCCGGAGAGCACGCGCGCCGGCTCCATGCGTGCGGCGCGGCGGGCGGGCAGCAGCGCTCCGAGCACACAAAAGCTGATCGAGAACCCGAGCGCCGCGAGGACCAGCCACCACGGGAATTCGAAGTACGTGGTGGGCTTGTAGGGGAAGTCGGGCACGTAGCGCGCGGACACGTGATCGAAGATCGCACCGGCCGCCATGGCGAGCGCGAGCCCAGCGGTGCCGGCCATGATGCCCAGCGACGCAGCCTCGCCCAGGATGATGCGCGCGACGTCGCCACGGCTGGCGCCCACGGCCCGCATCACGCCGATCTCGCGCTGGCGCTCGTACACCAGCATGAAGAACACGTGCATGATGTTGACGGCGGCGATGCCCACGATCACGGCGCTGACGAGGCCGAAGACCATCATGAACACGGCGATCAGCAGCGCTGCTTCTTCGGCTCCGCTGTCGGCGACCTGCAGATCGAGGTCCTCGACGCCCTTGGCGACCATCGCCACGTCGTCCTTGACCGGGATCTCCACGATCACCGAGTGGTAGCGCTGGGCGTCCTCGGCGTTGCCGAACTCGACGTTGTAGCGCTGCACGTAGCCGAGCGGGAGCGTGATGCCGAGCGGGATCGCCTTGTCGGTGAAGCCGACGAACATTCCGCGGTCGTGGACCACGTGGTCCTTGTTGGAGGCCGCGACCATCGACTCGCCGATGATGAGGTCGAAGCTGAAGCCACGCACCGCGTCGGGATTGAGCTTGGGAAACCCGTGGGCCCGGCGCAGCGTGCCGTTGTAGAGCTCGACGACGTGGTTGGAGACGATGATCGGGACGAAGTGGCGGCACACCTTGGCGGGATCGGGCGCGGCCGCCGGGTCGGGCTGCTTCGCGGACTTCTTGGCCTTGCGCTCGACGGTGCTCCCGGGCGGCGCGCCGCAGTACATCTTGGCGCCACACTCGGCGTCGGCGGTGCAGGCCACGAGCGGCTCGGCCGCGAGCCGCTCGGGGGATTCGAAGTCGACGAACTCGTAGCCGCCCTTGTTGATCTCGGCCGCGAGCAGATCGGGGTCGATGCCGTCGGCGACGATCTCGGAGCGAAGGTCGGTGCCGAACAGGGACTCGCCGCCGTAGGCGATCGAGCCCACGGTGAGCTTCATCTTGGGGTAGACCTTCGAGACGCCGGGTAGCGCCTCGATGCGGGCGACCATCGCGTCGTCGATGACGTCCTTGCCCAGCCCCACGCGCAGCGGGCCCACGTCGACGTCGAGGTTGCGCGGGACCACCTCGAGCTTGTCGAGCGGGAAGATCTTGCCGAGCACGACTTGGCGCACGCCGAGGCCGAGCGCCAGGAAGAACGCGAACGTGGCGATGCCGACCACGATGCCGATCGAGGCCAGCAAGAAGTGGTTGCGGCTGCGCCGGAGGTTGTCCAGCACCAGCGAGAACAGGCGCACGCTCCTCATGCGGGGGACTCCTGCGGGGCGGGCTCGGTGGGGGCGGCCTCGGTGGCGGCGGCCACGGTAGCCGCGGGCACGGCAGCCGCGGGTACGGCAGCCGCGGGTACGGCAGCCGCGGGCTCGTCGTGCTCGCCCTCGAGCACGCGACCGTCTTGAACTCGTACCGTGCGCTGGGTCGATGCCGAGATCTTGGGGTCGTGGGTCACGATTACCACGGTGATGCCGTCTTCTTCGTTGAGCTGACGGAACAGATCGATGATCGAGGCGCCCATCACCGTGTCGAGGTTGCCGGTGGGCTCGTCGCAGAGCATCAGGCGGGGGTGGTTGAACAAGGCGCGGGCGATGGCGACGCGCTGGCGCTGGCCACCGGAGAGCGTGGTGGGGAGCGCATCGATCTTGTCGCGTAGGTCCAGGCGGATGAGGACCTCGTGGGCGCGGGCCATCGCCTGCGCGTGCGAGAGCAGATCGTCGCCGCGCGCGAATAGCGCAGGTAGAGCCACGTTCTCGGCGCAGGTCTGGTGATTGAGCAGGTTGAACGTCTGGAACACGAACCCCACGTGCTCGTTGCGGTAGCGGCTGAGCTCCACGTCGGACAGCGCCCGCAGGTCGCGGCCGCCCACCTCGATGGTGCCCTCGTAGTCGCGATCGAGGCCGCCGATCGCATGCATGAGCGTGCTCTTGCCCGAGCCCGAGGGCCCGATGATCGAGACCATCTCGCCGTCGGCGATATCGAGATCCACCCCGTGCAGCACCGGGGTGACGAGCTTCCCCGTTCGGTAGCTCTTGTGCATCCCGCGGACGCGGATCATGGCGCGGGACGATAGCGCCGCCCGAGCGCGAGCGTCAAACGAGGGCGCCCACCACGGGATCCAGCCGATGGGTCCGCTGGGTTAGAGTGACGGTGTGGAGGTCTCCATGCCGAGTAACCATCGCGAGAGAGCCCGCTCGAGCTCGGCGCCCACGCGACACGCGATGGCGAGCCTCGGTGCGGCGCTGATGCTGCTCGCGGCGTGCGGTCGCGAGCCCGCCCCCGCGGCGGCGGAGCCCGAGTCCAAGCGCCGACCGGAGGTCACCGTGATCGTGGCGCAGGAGCTGGGGTGGACGGAGACGTTCGTGACCTACGGCCAGATCGAGCCGGCGACCTCGGTGCAGATCGTGGCGGCGCTGCCCGGACGCGTGGAGAAGGTGCTGGCGGCCGAGGGACAGGCGGTCGAGGCCGGCCAAGCGCTGGTGAAGTTCGAGGAGGATCTGCGACGCACCCAGCTCGCGCAGACCAAGGGCAATGCGAGCGCAGCCAAGCGGGCGGTGGCCGATGCTCGCAAGCAGCTGGCCGAGCGCGAGGGGCTCGCGCGCACGGGGACGATCCCGCGCGCCGAGGTCGAGTCCGCCGAGATCACGCTGCGCCAGGCACTCGAGCGCTACGAGGATCTGCGGGCGTCGGTGCGCCTCGCGAGCAAGGACCTGGCCGACATGGAGATCACCAGTCCGGTCACCGGCACCGTGATCTCGCGCTCGATCGAGCCGGGGGAGAGCGTCCTTGGTGGCCGCGAGCTCTTCACCATCGCCACCACCGATCATCTGCGGCTGGTCACCTGGGTCTCGGAGGAGCACGTCAACGGGCTCGCCATCGGGGCACCGGTGCCGGTCGAGGTCGTGGGAGTCCGCGGCCTGGTGTTCGAAGGGCGCGTGGAGTCGGTGGGCATGAGCGCCGATCCCGAGACGGGGAATTTCGAGGTTCGCGTCGCGCTCGAGCGCTCGTCCGCGGGGCTGGTGCGAACGGGGATGACGGCGCACGTGCGCCTCGACATGACCGCGGATCCCGATGCCGTCGTGATTCCTCGTAGCGCGGTGGTGGAGCGCGATCGCTGGCGCGTGGTGTTCGTCGAGAGCGAGGGCGTCGCGCATCAGGTGCAGGCGGTGCTGGGCATCGGCTCGGACGACTTCGTTCCCGTGCTCGAGGGGCTACAGGCCGGCGATCGAGTGATCGTGGACGGGCTCGCGTTCGTCAAGGATGGGGTCAGCGTCACGCCCACGGTGATCCCGGCTCCGACCCCCGCGCTCGCCGAGGCTCGGGCGCCGACCACCCCGCCGACCCCCTCGCCCACTCCCGCTCCCGACCCGGTCGAGGAATAGCAAGGGATCGAGGCGAATCATGCGTGCGCTCATCGCCTTCTTTGCTTCCCGCGCCCTGCTGGTCAACATGCTCGTGATCGTGTCGCTCGCGACCGGTTGGATCGCGGCCCGGGCGATGAACGCCGAGACGATGCCCGAGCTCGACCTCGGGGTGATCACGGTGACGACCGTGTATCCGGGAGCTGGGCCCAAGGATGTCGAGCTCTCGATCACCGATCCACTCGAGGACGAGCTCGAGGCGGTGACGGGGATCGATCGGATCGACTCCTCGAGCAGCGAGGGCGTCTCGATCATCTCGATCCGCCTCGACCCCGACCTCGACGACAAGACCGAGGTGCTGGCCGACGTGCGCAAGGCGGTGGATCGCGGCGCGCTCCAGTTCCCGGACCAGGTGCGTGAGAAGCCAGAGGTCG
This sequence comes from Nannocystaceae bacterium, assembly GCA_041600735.1. Lineage (GTDB taxonomy): Bacteria > Myxococcota_A > Polyangia > Nannocystales > Nannocystaceae > Paraliomyxa. The sequence goes on along the minus strand of JBFIJN010000063.1, from coordinate 9,629 downwards.
ACGAGGGCACGACGGGGGAGCTGTCGATCGTGGAGCTGCACCTGTCGGGGCCGATCCCCGAGGCCACGCTGCGCTCGCTGGCCGATCGCTTCGAAGACGGCCTGACGGCGCTGCCGGGGGTCGGTCGCGTGACCAAGGTGGGCTATCGCGAGCGCGAGCTGCGGATCCTGCTGGATCCGGCGCGGGTGCAGCGTCGATCGGTTCGCTACGCAGAGATCGTGGCGGCGATCCGCGGGCGGCAGGTGCGAGCCTCGGGCGGGGCGATGGAGTCGTTCCTGACCGAGCGGCAGGTGCTCACCGTCGCGGGCTTCGAGGACGAGTCCGATGTCGAGGATGTGATCGTGCGCTCGACCGACGTGGGCAACTCCGTGCGGGTGGGGGACCTCGGGATCGCACGGGTGGCGTTCGAGGACTGGCGCACACAGGCGCGCGCCAACGGAGAGCTCGCGATCATTCTCGAGGTACGCAAGCGATCCGCGGCGGACACCCTCGACACTGCGGCCGACGTGCGGGCCTACGTGGAGGCGGTCCGCGAGGACCTCCCGCCGGGGGTGATGCTCGAGGTGGTGAACGACACGTCGCGGTTCACCCGCGACATGCTCGACACGCTGATCGACAACGCACTGATGGGCGTCGCGCTCGTCTTCGTGGTGCTGCTGCTGTTCTTCGACCTGCGGATCTCGTTCTGGGTGGCGATGGGCCTCCCGATCTCGGTCGGGCTCGCGTTCGCGGGGATGCACGGCGCGGGGCTCGGCCTCGATCTCATCACGTTGATGGCGCTGCTCTTGATGCTGGGCATGCTCGTGGACGACGCGATCGTCACCGGTGAGAGCATCTACCAGTTCCGGGAGCGCGGGCTGCCAGCGCTCGAGGCCAGCGTGAGCGGCACGCACGCGGTGACCGCTCCGGTCATCACGAGCGTGGCGACCACGGCCCTCGCGTTCGCGCCGCTCCTGTTCATGGCGGGGATCGAGGGCAAGCTGCTGCGCTCGATCCCGATCGTGGTCGGACTGACGCTGGCGGCCTCGCTCATCGAGTGCAAGCTGATGCTGCCGGCCCACCTCGCGCACGGCAAGCCCTCGCGTCCGCGCGCTTGGTTCGAACGCGTCCGCGCGGTGTACGACCGCCTCGTCGAGGTGTTGGTGCGCCGGCGCTACATCACGGCGAGCTTGTTCGTGGTGGGAGCGGCGGCGGTGGCTTCGCTGGCGATCGCGAGGGTTCCGTTCAATTTGTTCCCTGCGACCGACGCGGACCTGTTCGTAGTGAAGCTCGAGCTGCCGCTCGGGACGCCGCTCGAGCGCACCGCCGAGCGGGCGGAAGAGGTTGCGACGGCGATCCGCGAGGCGGTGGGCGAAGGCGACCTGCTAGGGGTGTCCACGCAGGTTGGTCATCACGATGTGGGCCTCGGGTCGGGCGGGCGGCATGCGGAGTGGGCCGTGGTGTGGGCCTACCTCGAGCCAGCGGGCACGCGCGTGCGCAAGTCGGCCGAGATCGTCGAGGGCGTGCGCGTGCGCCTGCAGGAGCTCCAGGGGTTCAAGCTGCTCGAGCTGGTCGAGCGCGGCGGCGGTCCGACCTCGGGGCAGCCGATCGAGGTCACGCTCAAGGGCCCCGACGAGCAGCGCCTGGCGGTCGCGGACATCCTCATCGAGTTCCTGCGCGGGCAGCCTGGAGTGACGACGGTCGAGTCGAGCTACGAGGCCGGCAAGCCCGTCATCGAGGTGACCCTGCGCCAGGAGGCGCTCGCGGCCCGCAACGTGAGTGAGACCGACATCACCGATGCGATTCGCGTGGCGTTCGACGGCACGATCGTGGGCGAGTTTCGCATTCGCGGCGAGGACCTGCCGTTCCGGCTCCAGTTCGACGACAGCTCGCGGGCGAGCCTCGAGACGCTCGAGAGCCTGGTCGTCGTGAGCCGCACCGGCAAGCAGATCCCGCTGTCTGCGCTGGTGTCGATCTCCGAGCAGCCGGGCATCGCCGAGATCCGCAGGATCGACGGACGCCCCAGCACCACGGTGTTCGGGGACATCGACCGCGACGTGCTCCAGGTCGAGATCATCAACGATCGCATCGTGGCGCTGCTCGACGAGCAGCGGATCTCCGAGAAGTTCCCCGATGTGCTGGTGAGCTACGGTGGCGAGCTCGAGCAGCAGCAGGCGGCGATCGCCGAGCTCGGGCTCGCGTTCGTGTTCTGCCTGGGCCTGATCGCGATGGCGCTGGTGCTGCTGTTCGGCTCGCTCACCCAGCCGCTGCTCGTGATGCTCGTGATCCCGTTCGGCATCGTGGGCGCGCTGACCGGGCTGATGATCCAGGGCATCGACATCAGCATCATCGCGGGGGTGGGCTTCCTCGGGCTGGCCGGGGTGCTGGTCAACGATGCCGTGGTGATGATCTCGGCCATGAACGACGCGAGGGGCACGCGCGAGCGCCTCACCGAGCCCGAGATCTGTGCGGGCGCCTCCACGCGATTGCGGCCGGTCATCATCACCTCGGTGACCACGACCGCGGGGCTGGTGCCGACGATCGTGGGGGCCACCGGATCGACGCAGTTCATCGTGCCCATGATCTCCACGCTCGCGTGGGGCGTGGTGTTCGGCACCGTGGTGACGCTCGGGCTGCTGCCGGCCGTCTACGCGATCGAGCAGGACCTTCGCGGGTGGCTGGCGCGAGTGCGGCTCAGAATTCGAGCTTGAAGCCGAGCGAGGGGATGATCGGCAGCGAGGGGATGTTGTCGAACGCGGAGTAGTCGTAGGCGTAGCTCACGAGCTCCGTGTTCTGGTGGTTGTAGACGTTCTGCACGTCGAGGTAGGTGGTGAGCGTGATCCGGTTCCACACGAAGCGCTTGTCCACGCGCAGATCGAGCTGGTGGAACATGGGCACGCGCGCCGAGTTGCGGGGGCCCGAGATCGGGATGTAGCCGCCGTCGCTCGCGTCGTAGCTGGCGCCGGTGACCGGGGTGAACGGGTTGCCCGAGACCACGCGGAAGCGCGCGCCCACCTGCCAGCCCTTGGGCAGCCGGTACACGCCGATGAGCGTGAGGATGTGGGTCTGATCGAAGTCGAACAGGCGGAAGTCTTCCATGGGCGCGAGGCGTCGCTCGCTGCGCGAGAGCGTGTACGAGAGCCACCCGAACAGCTTGCGCGTGAGCGCCTTGCGCACGAACAGCTCGCCGCCGACGATGCGCCCCGCCCCGCGGCTGGCGAAGCTCTCGAGGCCGACCTCGCCGTCGTCGCGGATCACCAGGGCCGAGGACGGCGTGGCCAGATCCCACAGGTACTTGTAGAAGCCGGTGACCTCCACGCGGATCTCGCGAGGGAAGTCGTGGCCCACCGCGAGGCTGGTGTGCAGCGATCGCTCGGGCAGCACGCGTGGGTTGCCGAAGCGCGGGTTCCACTCGGGGAAGTCGGGGATCTGGGAGTAGAGGCCCACGCCGCCCTTGATGCTGGTTTGGTCGCCCACCTGCCACACGAAGCGCAGGCGCGGATCGGTGGTGAGCTGGCGGAACAGCAGCGAGTACTGGGTGAGGCGCATGCTGGGGTACAGCACGAAGCGCTCGCCGAGGTGGAGCACGACGGTGCTGTAGAGGGCGGGCGAGAAGAACGCCTCGTCGGAGCGCAGCTGCAGGCGCGCCGAGGTGGAGCCTTCGCCGGGCGTGGGCACCGGGATCGACTCGGCGTCGATCTTCAGGCTGCCGCCGATCACCTGGGCGCCCAGCGACCAGTGGATCTTGGGGCTCACGCGGTAGCCGAGCTCGGCGCGGCCCGAGAAATTGTTGGAGAGCAGGCGAAAGCGGAACAGCCCGCCCGCGCCCGCGCCCACGTCGTCGTGGCGAAACGACGGCGTGATCATCACGTCCCAGGGTCCGTCGCGGCGGGTGTAGGCCAGATCGGCGCGGTGGAACGCGAGCTTGGTCTCGAACTGATCGCGCGAGCTCTGCTCGATGTCGTTGGGGTTGGCGGCGACGAGCCGCGTGCGATCGTCGGAGCCGAATACCTTGGCCGAGAGGTTGCCCTTGGACACCGGGTAGTCGACCAGCACCTGGTAGTCGTAGTAGCGGGGGGCCACGGTGAGCGAGAGCCCGGCGTCGTCGGGGATCACCGCGGGCAGCAGGAGATCGATGTAGCTGCGGCGCCCGGCGATCACGAACGAGCCCTTGCCCAGCGGACCTTCGGCGAGCACGCCGGTGTCGAACAGATCGCTGTCGATGTAGCCGTGGTAGCCGTCGCGGCGGCCTGCGCGGGGCTTGACGTCGATCACGCCGCCGATCGCGTCGCCGTAGCGCGCGTCGAAGTTGCCGGGGATGAAGTCGATCTGCTCGAGCACGTCGGCGTTGAACACCGAGGTGAGCCCGCCAAAGTGGAACAGCTGGGGGATCTCGTGCTCGCCGAGGTACACGGCAGAGTCGGTGGGGTCCGAGCCGCGGATCACCAGCAGGCCGATGCCGAACGGCGCGCGGGCGATCCCGGGGAAGTTCTGGATCGACTTCAGCGCGTCGCCCTGGGTGCCGGGGAGGTTGCGGATCTCCTCGGTGGAGATCGTGCGACGGGTGACCTCTTCACGCTCGATCCGCTCGTGCTCCACCACGGTGCGGTAGGGGTTGTCCTCGAGGCGCTTGGCGAAGTAGCGCACCTCGAGCGCCTCGCCGGGCAAGAGCGCCTCGATGAGCTCGAGGCGCTCGAAGCCCTCGAGCAGCACGATCACGCGGACCTTGCCGTCGGGGGGCATGGGCAGCTCGAAGCGGCCGTCGGCGTCGCTGAGGGCGCGAGCCTGCCACGCGGGCGGCGGGAGCTCGCGGTAGTCCTGGTGCCGTACGGGGCCGACGTCGTCCTCGGGGGCGGCCGGGATCGCGATCACGCGTGCGCCCGTGAGCGGGGTGCGCTGCCCGGCCTCGAGCAGCTGGCCGCGCAGGCGCACGGGGTCGCTCGTCTCGGTCTCGGTCTCGGTCTCGTCGGCGTCGGTCTCGGTCTCGTCGACGTCGTCGGCTGCGGCCTCGGGCCCCGCGCCCGCGAGGGCCGCCCGAGCCGGGCCGGGCCACGCAAGCAGGGTCACCATCCAGGTGGCTCGCGCGAGCGGGGGCATCGACGTGCCTCAGCGGAATTCCATCACGCCATCGTCGACCTCACCGAAGCGCAGGCCGACCACGTCGAGCAGGTAGTTCTGGGCCAGCTTCCACGGGGCCTTGGATCCCTGCTTGGGCAGGCTGGGGAGGGCCCGGGTCACGTAGCCGGAGGTGAAGTCGAGGAACGGCTCCTCGCTCACGCTGGCGTCGCGCAAGCGCGGCACGCAGGAGCGATGGCCGTGGCGTCGCATGTGCTCGAGCACGCGGCACACGTACTCGCTGGTGAGGTCGGCCTTCAGCGTCCACGAGGCGTTGGTGTAGCCGAACGCGAGCGCGAGGTTCGGCACGTTGGAGAACATCATGGCCTTGTAGGTCATGGTCTTGGTGAAGTCGACGGTCTCGCCGTCGACGACGATCTCCACGTGACCGAGCACGAGCAAGCGCAGGCCCGTGGCGGTGACGATGACGTCGGCGGGTAGCTCTTTGCCCGAGCGCAAGCGGATCCCGTGCTCGGTGAAGCACTCGATGTGGTCGGTGACGACCGAGGCCCCACCCCCGCGAATGGCCTCGAACAGGTCGCCGTCGGGAACCAGGCACAGGCGCTGGTCCCACGGCCGATAGCTGGGGGTGAAGTGGGTCTCGACGTCGAAGCCGGGCCCGAGCTGGCGACGCACGCCCTCGACGAGCAGCGCCTTCACGCGCGAGGGCAGGCGCCGCGACAGGTGGAAGAAGCCGAGCGCCACGAGCACGTTCTTCCAGCGCGTGACGCCGTAGGCGAGCTGGCGGGGGAGGGCGCGCCGCAGTGCGTTCGCGATGCGGTCCTCGCGGGGCCGCGACATGATGTACGTGGGCGAGCGCTGGAGCATCGTCACGTGCGCGGCCTGCTTGGCGAGCTCGGGCACGAGCGTGACCGCCGTGGCTCCGCTGCCGATCACCACCACGCGCTTGCCCGCGTAGTCGAGGTCCTCGGGCCAGTGCTGCGGGTGCACGAGGCGGCCGGCGAAGCGCTCCACCCCGGGGAAGTCCGGGGTGTGACCGCGCTCGTAGTCGTAGTAGCCGCTGCACATGTAGAGGAAGTTGCACGTCAGCTGCACGGGGGCGCCGTCGGGGCCGTGCGTGGCCTCGACGGTCCAGCGCGCGTCGGCGCTCGACCACGAGGCTCGGATCACGCGGTGGCCAAAGCGGATGTGGCGATCGACCCCGTAGGTGGTTGCGGTGCGCTTCAGGTACTCGAGGATCGCATCACCGTCGGCGATCGCGGCTTGCTCGTCCCACGGCTCGAAGCGAAAGCCGAGCGTGTACATGTCGGAGTCGGAGCGGATCCCGGGGTAGCGAAACAGGTCCCAGGTGCCGCCGATGCGCTCGCGACCCTCGAGGATCACGTAGCTGCGCTCGGGACAGCGGGCCCCGAGATGGCACGCGGCACCGATCCCGGAGATCCCGGCGCCCACGATCACCACGTCGAAGTGCTCGGTCACGGCGCCATCCTACCCTGGCTCGCCGCGGCTACGAGGGCGGGTCGAACACGTACTCGTAGCGCAGGCCCGCGTAGTCGGCGATCTGGCCGTCGGTGCCCATGGCGGGGCTCAGCAGCATCTTCTTGAGCGCCTTCACGGCCACCTCGTCGCAGCCCGAGCCGATCCCGCGGACGACCTTCACCTTGCGGATCGTGCCATCGCGGTGCACGTCGAGGCTGAGGATCACGGTGCCATAGACGCCCTTGTCACGGCTGGCGGGGCACTGGACCTTGGGCGGCTGGCGCTTGGGCTTGGGTAGCGTCTTGATGTAGATGTCGCTCTTGGGTGCCCACGTGGGGCCCTTGGGCGCGGTGCCGGTGCCCCCGGTGCCCGTGCCGGTGCCCTTGGGCTTGCCGCCGGGCTTGCCGGTGTCGGAGCCCTGCGTGCGCCCCGGCGAGCTCGTGGTGCCGCCGGGATTCACTGCGACGGGGCTGCCACTGCCCGAAGGGACGAGCTGGCTGTCGGGGAGGCGGATCTTGGGCGGGGGCGGAAGATCGGAGGAGGGCGGCGGCTGCTTGGGCGGCGGCTCCTTCCTGAGCTTCTTGGGCGGGGGCTTGGGGGGCTCGAGCTCGGGCGGCGGAGTCTCTAGCTCCGGCTCCGGTTCTTCGAGCTCCGGCTCTGGCTCTGGCTCGGGCTCTGGCTCTGGCTCGGGCTCGGGCTCCGGCGGATTCTCGATCGCGACCTCGTACAGGATGAGCTTGTGCGGGGCCTTGGGCTCGGGCATCTCGTGCAGCGTGTAGAAGATCGCCACATGAAAGATCACCGAGGCCAGGAACAGGAACTGCGCCCAGCGCCCAGTCGTTTCGTCGTCGTCCGGTGGTAGCGGGGTGCTCAACCCCCTGCGCCTTCCTTGGGCGGCTGCTCGGTCGCGATCGCGTACTTCTTCACGCCGGCCGCGCGCAGCAAGTCGATGAGATGCACCATGCGGCCCACTTCGGCCTTGGTGTCACACTGCACGATGCCCTGAAGCTCGCGGTCCTTCACGAGCTCGTCGGTGATCGCATCCACGATCTCCGCATCGGTGGTCATTTCCTTGCCGTCGACGGCGGTCGTGCCGTCCTTGCGACACACGATGAGGACATTGGCCTTGTCCTGGGTCTGGCCGGTGGCCGCCTCGGGCTTGTCGACCCGCAGACCTTCGGGATTGTTGATGATCGACGTGGTCACCATGAAGATGATGAGCAACACGAGGGTCACGTCGACCAGCGGAGTGACGTTGATCCCGGTGATCTCGTCGTCGTCGTCGAAGTTGGCGCCTCCAGCCACTGTCTAGCTCTCCTTGGCGCTGGCCTTGGCGCTGGCCTTGGTGTCGCCGTTGGTCCGAAGGACGATGAACGAGCGGGCGGTGTTGGCCATGCCCTCGGCCTCGCTGAGCAGCCGCTTCACCCGGCGCTGGAACACGTTGTAGGCGACCACGGCCGGGATCGCGACGAGCAGGCCGATCGCGGTGGCGACGAGCGCCTCGGAGATGCCCGCCATCACCTCGGTGCTGGTCTCTCCGCCCGGCTGCAGGCCCGACTTGGCGAGGTCCTTGAAGGCCTTGATGATGCCGAGCACGGTGCCGAACAGCCCGATGAACGGGGCGTTGGCGCCCAGCGTGCCCAAGAAGCTGAGGCTGCGCTCGAGGCGGATCTTCTCCTCGGGGCGCACCGCGTTCATGGCCGCGTCGATGGCGTCACTGCCGTTGTCGGCGTGGGTCAGCATCTGGCGCACCATGCGGCCGCCCGGACCGGCCGCCTTCTCGACCTCCTTGATGGCGCCCTCGCGATCGCCCGCGGAGAGCAGCTCGAGCAGCTTGCGTCGGATCTCCCGGTCGGCGCCAGAGACCCCGCGGAAGAACAGCGCGCGCTCGATCATCACGTACACGCTGAGCACGCTGAGCACGACGAGCAGCCAAAGGACCCACTCTGCGCCAAGCAGAGAGAACTTGAGGAATTCTTCGGTCAGACTCATCGTGAGGGCGCGCGCAAGGTAGCGGAAACCGCGTATCGCGGCCAGGGTTCGCGGCGTGGGAGCCCGTAGGCGGTGAGCTGGGGAGCCTGGGGCCTTGGCTGCGCTCGGGCCCAGCGGCGCGCGGGAGCCCGCGGGGGTAGCGCGCCAGCGCTCAGCCCAGATCCTCGCACAGGATCGCGACCTCGGTCTGGGCCTCGCAGGTCAAGCAGGCCTCGCCCACGTCGACCACGCAGTCGGGGGTGGCCACGATCGCGTCGCAGCCGTAGAGCGCGATCTGGGTGGTGCCCGAGGCCTCGAACCACCCGAGCTCGTAGACCCCGCCCACGCGGGCGGCCGCGGCAAAGCGATGGGGGTCGGCACCGTCGGGGAGCGACCAGGTGGCGCGGAAGGCCGAGCCCGCGAGGCTCACGATCACGCAGTCGTGCATCGTCTGCCAGGCGACGGCATCGTCGTCGGGGGTCAGGTCGCCGCAGCTGATCGCGGGCGTCTTGCTGGGATCGAGCCAGAGCTCGAGCTCCTCGTCGAAGGTGTTGCAGAGCTCGCCCTCGGTGGTGGTGGAGGGGCAGTCGCACTCGCAGGTCCACACGCTGGCGATGCAGGTAGCCGTGATCTCGCACTCCGGGTCGCACTGCTCCGGGCACGGGTCCACGCCGCAGCCGGGGCCGAACGTGGTGCTGTCCGCGTCGGTCGTCATCGGAGGCGGGGCCGTGGTGACCCCGCTGGTCGCGCTCGGATCGACCCCGCTGCTCGTGACCTCACCCGTCGAGGTCCCGGTCTCGTCGCTGGCCGGGGCGGGGGCGTCCTTGCAGCCGGTCAGCCATGCGAGCCCGAGCGCAGCGGAGGTGAGCGCCAGGCGAGAAGAGTGGGGCGAGAGCCAAACCATGCCCACCATGATGGCAGAAAATCGGGCGGGGCCGGCCCACCGTGCGGCCCACCGTGCGACTACTCGGGCGGCCCACCGTGCGGCTACTCGGGCGGCTACTCGGGCGGGAGCTCGTCGGTGGGCGCGGTCTGGCTGGCGTCGTGGGCGGTCATGCTGAGGTAGACCTGGCAGCTGCGGTTGGCCGGGTCGCGCTCGAGCACCGCGTGCCACTGCTCGCGCG
>JBFIJN010000062.1:0-25242 GCA_041600735.1 Nannocystaceae bacterium | reverse complement strand
TCGCGCAGTCGCACGTGTCGAGTCATCCGTGGGCCGCCGCCTTGCGCTCCACGAGCTCCATCAGCTCGGCCAGCGGAAAGTTGTAGTCGAACACGTGCAGCCCCAAGAACCCCGGGTTGAGCAGCGGCTGGTCGAAGTCGATCGGGTTCTCGCGCACGTCGCCGGCTCCGGGCTCGACGGAGATCGCCAGGTAGTCTTGGCCGTCGCCGTCGGTCAGGCACTGGGTGGCATACAGATCGCGGTAGAGCACGAACGGAGTGTCGATCTCCATGCCGAAGTCGATCGGCGGGAACACGATCGGCTGATAGCTGAAGTTCGGCAGGTAGGTGCCCGCGAGCTTGTCGTGCCCGAGGAGCGCGGCGGGATCGGTGCAGGCCACGTGGCGATCGGGCGCGTCGGGGGACTGGGCCCCGGGCTCGGGCGGAAGCTCTACCGCATAGCTGCGCAGCGCGATCACGCAGCCGCTCTCGTCGGCGCTGGTACACAGCGGAATCGTGGGGAACGTGCCCCCGCGGTCCTCGCCCGCGGGCACGCTCACCGAGCCACCGATCATGAGGGCCACGATGAGTCGTGCGCGCAGATCTGCGTCGGGCTCGATCACCTCTTGGAGCAGCCGCGTGGTCATGTACGTGCCCTGCGAGTGCCCCATGATCACGAACGGACGCTCGCCCAGGTGGTGCTCGCGATACGAAGCAAACGCGTCCGCCACGTCTTGGTAGGCCGAGTCGAGCCGCTCCTCGGCCTCGTCGCTACCAAACGTGCCCAGTGTGATCTGGTGGTAGAGCGGGGCGAACACGCGACACTGCGCGTTGAAGCGCGCGGCCTGGCTGAGCAGCGGGTCGAGCTCTTGGTCGAGGTCGTCGAAGTTCTCGGTCTGGCCCACCGTGAAGCGGACGTCGACGGTGGGATAGATGTAGAAGCAATCGTAGGCGGGATCCTCGGCGACCACGTGCTCGACGAGCTGGGTGGTGCCATCGGGGAGGATCTCGGTGGCGGTCAGATCATTGCTGCGACACTGGTCGTCGGCGTCGCTCTTGTCGGGATGACACAGCCACAGCGCGGGGTCGTCGTAGCCCTCGAGCGGACCCTCGGTCTCCGTGCCGTCGGCGCTGCTGCTGTTGGCGAGGCTCGTTCCGCTGGTCGTGCTGCCGTCGGTGGTCGTGGAGCCGCCGTCGTCCTCGGAGGGGACCACGGTCGTTTGGCCCTCGGAGCTGCCCCCTTCGCACGCTCCGCTCAGCAGCACGAGCAACGGCAATGACCCATGCATCCGCGACATGGGCGGATCATGCCACGGATGAGGCAGCGCCGCGTCAGTCGAGCAGCGCCCGGATCTGTGCCGCTCCGGTGGCCACGTGGCCACCGACGCCCTCGACCATCGCGGCCACCGAGGCGACGCCCGGTCCGGTCACGAACCAGCGGCGCTCGCCGATCGCCGCGGCGTAGTCGTCGACGAGGTCACGGGCACCGCGGGCCGGGACGGCCTCGGTGACCGAGAGCCCGACGATCGTGGCCGAGAGCGCCTGCGCGCCGTCGCGGATCACGGCCGCGCGCGTGCGTGGCCCGAGGAACTGCGCGCGCAGGCCTGCGCCCTGCAGCGCGAGCGCAGCTCCGAGCGCAGGGCCGGGATCGTCTTCGTCGACCAAGCAGCCGAGCACGGCCCACGGTGCGGGGGCGGGGGGCTGCGAGAGCCGCAGCATGTCGCGCGTGGCCTGACCGAACAGCTCGGCCGCGAGCCGCTCGTGGTGGCGCCCGAGCTCACCCGCGAGCCAGCGCTCGCCCACGCGTCGCCATGCCGGCCAGATCCACTGCTCGAACGCCTGCGCGTGCGAGCTCAGCAGCAGCGCGGAGCGAACGAGACCTTGCACGCGCGCGGGGTCGAAGGCCTCGATCGCGTCGTGCAGCGCATCGGCGAGCTGGGTCGCGTCGCCGAGCGGCACGGGCAGCGCCTCGGCGGTGGGCTCGGGTGCGGTCTCATCGGAGCTCGCGCCCAGTGGATCGCTGCCGAGCACTTGCTGCACCGCCTCGGCGGGCCCGAGCCCGTCGTCGCACAGCTCGCGTACGCGCGCGATGTGGTCGATGTCGCTCTGGCTATACATACGGTAGGCCGAAGCGGTGCGGTCGGGCGACGGGAACCCGTAGCGCTGCTCCCAGGTGCGCAGGGTCGACGCGGGCACCCCCGTCATCTCGGCCACGGTCTGGATCTTGAACTTTCCGGTAGGGTTGCTCATGATGCGTGCCTTGCGCGAAAACTTTACTCAAAAAACCGCTTGAAACCTTACTCGCGTCCTGCACAATGCCACAAGGATGTGCTGACGTCCACCGCCACCGGTTCCGCCAGCCCTCCCGCCTTCCAAGCAAATACCAGTAACTCCGTATAGTTACAGAGTTCTGGGCAACGTTCCTCAACAACCAAGAGCCCCGCCGAGCCCGCAGTGGACCGGCCCTGGGCTCGCCGCTAGCCCTCGGCCTCCGCGCCAAGAGAGATGAGTAAGGTTATGAACACCAACACCAAGACCCTCTTCAGCCTCCTCCTTTCCACCCTCGTCATCCCCGGCTGCTTCCAGGGCGCGACCGAGCGCGCGGACGACGACGCGGGCATGGACGGCGGCTCCGAAGGTGGCGACGAGACCGGCGACGACGAGGGCGGTGAGCCCGTCATGCCGGAGCCCGCGGCCGGCAACGCGATGGTGCGAGTGATCCACGGCTCGCCCACGGCCCCCGCGGTCGACGTGTACGTGGCCGGCTCGAGCGACCCGGTGATCAAGGAGCTGGCCTACGGGCAGACGAGCGGCTGGCTCGAGGTGCCGGCGGGGAGCTACGACTTCGAGGTGCGCCCGGCGGGCGGCTCGGCGTTCGAGGCTCCGGTGTACTCGACGGGAGCGCTCGAGCTCGTCGATGGCGCGCTGGTCTCGGCGCTCGCGGCCGGGCAGCTGGGCTCGACGGGTGACGATGCCTTCCGCGTGATCCCGCTGGTGGAGGACTGGGACGCGGCGGCGCTGGGCGAGACGCAGGTCCGCATCGTGCACGCGGGGAGCGACGCGCCCGCGGTGAGCATCGACGTGCACGATGACGGCAGCGACGAGGTGGAGGGGCTCGCCCGCTTCGCCGACACGGGCAAGGCTGGCGTGGGGGTGCCGGCCGAGACCAAGCTGCAGCTGGCGATCGGTGCAGGAGGGCAGCGCGTGACCGGGTTCACCACGCCGGAGCTGCCCGAGGGCGAGCAGCTGCTGGTCATCGCGACCGGGCTGCTGGGCAAGCTGCCGCGCGAGAGCGACGGGTTCGCGCTGCTGGTGGTCGGCACGCAGGGCTCGCTCGGATTCATCAAGCAGAACCCGATCGTCTATGCGCTGCACGCCAGCCCCGATGCGCCCGAGGTGGACCTGTGCGCAGGGGATGCGGTGCTCGCCAGCCACCTCGAGTACGGCAACCTCGCGCAGACGCAGGTGCCCCCCGGCACCTACTCGATCGACTTCTACGCGGCGCCCAGCAACTGCGCGGGCACGCCGGTCACGACCGACGAGACCCCCGAGCTCGAGGCGGGCGAGCGCTACATCGCGATCGCGACCGGGGAGATCATCCCCGAGGAGAACGAGCCGCCGCTGCAGCTGGTGACCTTCCGCGAGAGCTTCGATCTCGACAAGCCCGAGGCGGCGATCTTCAACGTTGCGCATGCCGCCTCGGCGCCCTCGGTCGACGTGGGCTTGGTCACCGGGAACACGATCGAGGGCGGCAACGTGCTCCAGGCCGACCTCAAGTGGCCGAAGATCAGCGCCACGTTCGCGGTGCAGCCCTTCACCTATCAGATCGGCCTGGCCGCGTCGGGCTCGCCGGAGCCGCTCACCCCGATCGTCAGCTACCACGTCGATGCCTACGCCGGCCTGCGTGCGTTCGTGGTGGCGGCCGGCGACCTCAGCCCGGAGGGGTTCGAGCAGGGCTTCGGCTTGCTCGCCATCGACACCGCGAAGACCCCGTGGACGGTGACCCCGTACAACTGAGCGCCCTAGCATAGCGGGCCCCGACGGCCGGTGAGTTCAGGCGGGAGCGCGACCCTCGGGTCTCGCTCCCGCCGTCGTTCGTGGGTGAGCTGATAGACTGCCGGCTCGCGCACGATGTCTTCCGATTCCGAGCACCACGAAGACACCACGCTCGCGACCGTAGGTGGCGTGCGCTCGGCCCGCCCCCACGATCCTCGGGTCGGCGATCGGCTGGCCAATCGCTTCACGCTGGTCGCGATGCTGGGCGCAGGGGCGCACGGGGTGGTCTACGAGGCCGACGACGAGTCGAGCGGGCGGCCGCTGGCGCTCAAGATGCTCACGCGATTCGACCCCGACGAGCTCTACCGCTTCAAGCGCGAGTTTCGCGTGCTGGCCGATGTCTCCGACGAGAACCTCGTGGCGCTGCACGAGCTGTTCATCGACGACGCGGGGGCGTTCTTCACGATGGAGCTGGTGCGAGGGACGGACTTCCTCTCGTACGTGCGCGGTGAGGACTTCGAGCACCTCGATCTCTCGCGGCTGCGCGCGGCGCTGCGGCAGCTGTGCCAGGGGCTGCAGGCGCTGCACGGGTACGGCAAGCTGCATCGCGATCTCAAGCCCTCCAACGTGCTCGTCTCCGAGGAGGGGCGCGTCTCGGTCGCCGACTTCGGGCTCGCCGAGGAGCTGGCGCTGGTGGCCAGCGAGCGCGATCTCGTGGGCACGCCCGCGTATATGTCGCCCGAGCAGGCGGCAGGGCTCGAGCTCCTGCCGGCGAGCGACTGGTACAGCGTGGGCGTGGTGCTCTACGAGGCGCTCACCGGCACGCTGCCGTTCGCCGGGTGCTTCGGCAAGCAGATGCTCATCGTCAAGCAGGGACCCGAGCCGCCGCCGCCGTCTTCGTTGGTCGCCGACGTGCCCGAGGATCTCGACCAGCTGTGCGCGGAGCTGCTGCGCCGCGATGCCCACGCGCGGCCGAGCGGGCTCGAGGTGCTCGCGCGGCTGGGCCCGGGTCCGCGCGTGCGCTCGACCTGGTTGCCTGCTTCGCCGCCCGCGGCGTTCGGGCGCGCGCAGGAGCTGGCGTGCTTGCACGAGGCCTTCGGCCACGCACGCGCGGGGCAGCCGGGCCGGGCCGCGGTGCTGCTGCTACACGGCGCCTCGGGTACGGGCAAGACCACGCTCCTCGATGCGTTCGTCGCGGGTCTCGACGAAGAGGTCGTGGTGCTGCGGGGGCGCTGCTACGAGCGCGAGTCGGTGCCGTACAAGGGGCTCGACGCGCTGGTGGACGAGCTGCGGGCGCACCTGCATGGCCGAGGGCGGGGCGGGGAGCCGCCGCTCCCGGTGGTGGGCGGTCCCTCGCTCGCCCGCTTGTTTCCCGTGCTCGGCGACGTGGAGGGGATCGGTCACGGGCAGGCGGAGGTGCCGGAGGACCCGGTCGAGCGCCGGCGCCAGGCGGTGCAGGCCCTGGGTGAGCTGCTCGTGCGGCTGGTTCGTCGCGGTCCGCTGGTGCTCGTTCTCGATGATCTCCAGTGGTGCGATGCCGACACGGTGGCGGTCCTCGCCGCGCTGCTGCGCCCGCGCACTCGGCCCGGGATGCTCGTCGTGGGCAGCCATCGCGACGATGATGTCGGGAGCAGCTCGGCGGTCGCGGTGCTCCGCGACGAGCTCACCCGGCTCCGCGACGAGCTCCGCTTCGACACGCTGGCGGTCGAGCCGCTCGGGGCCGACGACGCGCGCGCGCTCGCGCTCGAGTTGCTGGGCGATCGCCACGATGCGGCCGGGCTGGCCGCAGCGATCGCGGCCGAGGCCGAGGGCAGCCCGTTGTTCATCGCCGAGCTCGCGCGCCACGTGGACGCCGAGCGCATGCTCGCCGATGAGCGAGGGCTGACCCTCGACGACGTGATCCGGGCTCGTGCGGCCGAGCTACCGCCGCCCGCCCGCGCGCTGCTCGAGCTCTCCGTGCTCGCGGCGGGGCCGATCGAGCAGGCGACCCTGGTCGAGGCGGCTGCGGTAGAGGGCGCGCCCGAGATGCTCGCGCTGCTGCGCAGCCGCTGCTTCGTGCGCACGCACGGCGCGCGCCCCATCGATCCGATCGAGCCGTTTCACGATCGCATCCGCACGGCGATCGCGGGCGGCCTTGGCCCCGAGCAGCAGCGCGAGGGCCACGCACGACTCGCCGCGCAGCTCGAGCGGCGGCAGGCCGACCCCGAGACCGTGGCCGCGCATCTGCTGGGCGCGGGCGAGCCCCACCGCGCGGGTCGCTACGTTGCCCAGGCCGCGGCGTCGGCTGCCGAGGCGCTCGCGCTCAAGCGAGCCGCACGCCTCTATGCGCTGGCGCTGGAGCTCGTGCCCGCGGGCGAGGCCCTGCGGCAGTCGCTGCGTGTGCAGCTCGCCGAGGTGCTGGCCCACGATGGGCGTAGCGCCGAGGCGGCGACCACCTATCTCGAGGCATGTCGCGAGGCCGAGGCCGCGGCCCAGCCCGCGGCCGTGGTCTCGCTGCGCCGCCACGCGGCCGAGCAGTGGCTGCGCAGCGGCCGGGTCGACGAGGGGATGCAGCAGCTCGCGGCGGTGTGCGAGGCGATCGGCCTGCGCTTCCCCGCCGATCCTCGACTCGCGCTCGCGGGCTTGGTGTACCAGCGCGCGCGCATCCGCGTGCGGGGCATGGAGTTCATCGAGCGGCCCGCGTCCCACATCGATCCGCGGCTGCTGCTACGGATCGACACCACCTGGACCGCGGCCACGGGGCTGCAGCAGGCCAATGTGATCGTGGGGCAGTACTTCCAGGCCCAGCACCTGCTGCTCGCGCTCGAGGCGGGCGAGCCCCATCGCGTGGCGCGGGCGCTCGGGGTCGAGGCGATGTATGCGGCGACCTCGGGCAGCGAGGGTGCGGCGCAGGTGGATGTCTTGCTCGAGCGCGTGCTCGGGCTCGCGCGTCGCCTCGACGACCCTCGGGCCCGCGCGGTGGCCGAGCTCGCAGCGGGCACGGCCGACCTCTATCGCGGTCGCGTGGCCGAGGCGCTGCCGCACCTCGTGCGCGCCGAGGAACTGCTGCGCGCGCGGTGCAGCAACGTGGCGTGGGAGCTGTCGATGGTACGCACGTTCCTCATCATGGTGCTCTACTACCTCGGCGACTTCGCCGGGCTCGAGCGCACCATGGCCGAGGCGCTCGAAGATGCGGCCGAGCGCGATGACCTGCACACCACGCTGATGATCCGCGTGGCGTTCGGGCCGATGCCGGCGCTCGCGGCGGGTGACCTGCCGCGCGCCCGCGCGGCGCTGGCCGAGTGCGAGGCGCAGTGTCCCTCGCAGCTGGAGACGAGCACCTATGCCTATGTGCGGATGCTGACCCGCGCTCGCATCGAGCGGTACGCCGGGTGTCCGTTCGCGGCATGGAAGTCGCTCGAGGACCAGTGGCCGGCGGTGGTGCGCTCGCTGATGCTGACCAAGCAGCCGTTTCGCACGTTCTTGTTCTACGATCGCGCCTGCACGGCGCTGTGGGTGGCACACCGCGCGGCCGCGCCGCGCCGCGCCGCGATGCTGCGCGAGGCCAAGACCAGCGCGGCCAAGCTGCGCCGCCAGGGCACTCGCTGGGCGCGAACCGTGGAGCTGTCGATCGCGGCCGTGCTGGCCCATGTGGAGGGGCGGCGCGGCGAGGCGCTCGAGCGCGCGCTGGCGTGCGAGCGCGGGCTGCAGGAGCTGGGCATGAGCGTCTATGCGGCGGCGATGGCCAAGCGTCGCGGCGAGCTCCAGGGCGGCGAGGCCGGGGCCGCGCTGGTCGCCGATGCCGAGGCCCGCATGCGCGCCGCGGGGATCGTGGCCGTGGCCGAGATGACCGACATGATGATGCCGCCGATGCTCGGCTGGTCGCGGGGCATCGACTAGGGCTGCTGCTTTCGCCGCCCTTGCCAGCGCAGCAGCGGCTCGAGCACGCGCGCGCTGTCGGGCAGCAGATCGCCGAGCTTGGCCAGCCACCCGCGCGAGGGCGGCAGCAGCAGCTCGAGCGGTCGCTCGTCGAGCGCGCGCACGATCGCCTCGCTGACCTCGCGCGTGGTGAGCACCCGCGGCCCCGAGAACGTCATCGCGGCGGCCGCTACGTCGCGCTGGAGCTCGAGCATGGGGGTCTGCACTGCATCGGGGCACACCACGGTCACCGCGATCCCGTGGCGTCGCAGCTCGAGCGCGACCGACAGCGAGTAGCCGCGTACCGCATACTTCGAGGCGCAGTAGAGCGCGAGCCCGGGCACGGGCGCGAGCGCGGCCAGCGAGGCCACGTTGATGATGTGGCCGTGGCCCTGCGCGATCATCCCGGGCACCACGGCCCGCATCCCGTGCACCACGCCCTTCACGTTGACGTCGAGGTGGAGATCGACGGCTTCGTCGGAAATCTCGTGGGCCCAGCCGGGCACGAGCACGCCGGCCACGTTCACGAGGACATCGAGCCCGCCGAAGCACTGTCGAGCGGCCGCGAGCGCGGCCTCCCACGCCAGCGGATCGGTGACGTCGAGCGTGCGCACCTGAATGCGCTCGGCCGGCCCGCGCTCGGCGAGCTCCTGCAGCGGCGCGAGCACGCGATCGGTGGCCAGCACGCGATGCCCTGCGCTCACCAGCACCTGCGCCAGATCGCGCCCGATGCCGCTCGCGCAGCCGCTGACGAGGATCCTTCGCGCGCCCATCATGAGCTCCCGTGCGGCGAGCTCACGCCCCCGCGCCCGCGGTCCCCCGCACCGGGGTGCCGTAGCGCAGCTCCCCCACGTAGAACGTGGGCTTGATCCCCGGCGAGAGCATGTGCGGCGTCATCTCCGAGGACGGAGCCACGTTGAAGAAGTCGGCGTTGCGCTCGGAGCACCCGGCGATCTCCTTCTCCTGCACCATCGACAGGTACTGATCGACCGAGCCCTCGAGCGTGTTGCCGTTGAGGACCACCTCGGCTCCGGTCACGGCGGCGTAGCGGCGCAGCCCGGGGATGTCGGACTTGTTGGGCGAGTACGAGTCGGCGCTCACGCCGTTCTCGCTGGTCACGAACACGCCGCCGGGGGTGTGCACGACGATCGAGTGATTGCCCTCGGTGTGCCCCGGGGTGTGCACGAGCGCCACGCTCTCGCCGAGCATCACGTCGCCATCGAGCAGCACCACGCGGTCGGCGGGGATGCCCTCGGTACCATGCGGGCAGTACCAGTCGGCCTGCAGCGGCAGCAGCCCCTGCGCCGACAGCCACTCCTGGCGCATCACCAGCAGCTTGGCGCGGGGGAAGAACGCCTCGCGGGACTCCGTGCCGAGCCAGCCGCGGATGTCCTGGGTGTGCAAGTGATCGTAGGTGATGTAGTCGACGTCGGCCGGCGTGAGCCCGAGCTGCGCGAGGCACTCGCCCACGTCGTTGCGATCGGGCCACATCTGCTGCGAGAGCCAGCCCCCTGCGCCGCCGACCTTGCGGGCCAGGCGCTTGAAGAACGGGGTCTGGGCGTTGCCCTCGCGATCGAGGGGCCCGGCCAAGAGGGTCTTCACCCCCTGCGGCGTGTCGAATTGGATCACGAACAGGCGGTTGAGGATGTGGATGTAGGGCGTGGGTACCGTGCACGCGTCGCGCAGGGCGTAGCGCGTGGGGTAGGGCACCTTCATGAGATCGAACGAGCGCATCGAGCGGACGACGGGGCCGTCGAGCAGCTGCTCGCGAAAGGCTCGCGCCTGGCGGCGGATGGCCGTGAGCCGGTCGCTCGGCGTGGGGTGCCTGCGCACACCGGCGAAGCAATCGAGGGGGCGCAAGGTGGGGTCGGCGTAGCTCACGGGTGCGTTCACGGCCGCCGCTCAAGCTACGGCCGCACGCGCGGGGTGGTCAAGCGCAGGGGCCCATGCGACATTGAAGGCCGCCATGAAGAAGTGGGTCGGATGGGTGCTCCTCGCGCTGTCGCTGTATGCCACGTACGAGGGCTGGCGCAATTCGCAGCGCATGCAGGCGGTCGAGGACCAATCCAAGGCCGCGGCCTGCGAGGGGCGCGAGGGGTGCAAGGTCGAGGTCGAGCATCCGAGCGAGATCCGCACCAACTTCTTTGGCCACGAGTACACGTGGAAGACCTCCAGCGGAGCCGTCACCGTGGCGTGCAAGCGCGCGTGGGTGCTCCAGGGCGCGTGGGGCTGCGCCGCGCAGGCCAGCTGAGCCCCATGTGAGCCGGCGTTGGCGCGCCCTCGCGAGAGGGCCTTGCCGTGACGGCTCCACCTCTCCTATTCGATGGGTATGGGTCAGGTCCAAGCGCGCCGCGAAGGCGACTCCACGCAGTATCTCCTCGAGGGGCGCCCCCTCTCCAATGATGCCGAGCTCGAGTTGCTGCTGGGTGCCAACCAAGGATGGGTGCCGGTCACGGTGACCGGGCTTCCGCAGGTCTTGCGCGTGCAGTGGGCCGGCGAGGACGGGAAGATCTTGCAGACCTCGCTGCCCCCCGAAGCCCAGGTGCGCTGGCTCTGACCGCGCTCGGATCGGCCTCATGCTGATCGCAATCCTCTTCGGTCTGGCCGCGGCGCTGGGCACGATCAGCGGGCTGTTCCTCGGCATGCCCGCGGTCGGCTTCGTGCTGTGGCCGCTCACCCGCGCGTTGTGTCGCAAGGCCAAGATCGAGATCGATCCACACGACGAGGACGATCCGATCATGAAGCTCGAGGGCTCGCTCGCGGCGGGCCTTGGGATGGCGCTCGGGGTGTTCGGGACCGTGGCGATCGTGGGTCTGCTGGCCGCCGCGCTGATGGCCGGCCCGCACCTCTCACCGTGGCGAGTGCTCGGGGCCGCGAGCGCGGCGGGGACCCTCGCTGGGCTCACGTTCGGCTCGGTGTGGCGCTTTGGCTACCGCGGCCACTCGGTCGCGCCGCAGCTGCTCGTCACCGCGTTGCTCGCGGGGCTGACTGCCGCGGTGCTGGCCTCCTAGTCCTAGAGGCCAGCCCGAAGCGAAGCGACGACGCTAGACGGCCTCGGCCGCGTCTTCGTCTTCGTCGTCTTCGTCCGCGTCGTCGGTCGCGGCTGGGGCCGGTGCAGCCTCGGCCGGTGCGCCTTCAGCCGGCGCCTCTTCGCGCTGGGCCAGGTGATGCCGAACCTCGTCGAGGATCTTGGTGGCCGCCGGGCGCAGCGTGACCAGCATGAAGTCGTAGACGTCGAGCAGGTCCTTGGGCGGGTAGCCGGCGCCGGTCAGCGCGTCTCTCACCGTGCGCGCCATGGTGAGGATGCGGGTGTAGACCTTGCCCTCGGGCTTGGTGGAGTAGCGCAGCCGCGGGTGCGCCCACTGGGCCTGCTTGGACAGCACCGTGGGGCGCACGGCCACGTGGGACTCGGGTCGGACCTGGGCCATGATCGCGGTGGCGAGCGGCCACGAGAGCTGCTTGCGACCGGCCTCGAGCACCAGGCGACAGAACTCGTCGAAGCGCACCTCGTACTCGCCGCTGCCGTAGAGGACGTCGCGCAGACCGAGCGAGAGCTCGGCGCTCGGCGTGGCGTTGGCGATCGGCTCGGCCTGTGCGCGCGTGACCAGATCGCTGCCGTGCACGATCACGGTGAGGCGGCGGACCACCTCGGCGTGGTCGCCCGACCTGATCATCTCGTCGAGGGCGTCGGGCGCGAACAGCTCGGTGGCATCGGCGACGGCGAAGTCGCGATGCCGCTTGAGCCGACGCGGAACGCCCTCGCCCCGGTGCTGGCGCTTCCATCCGGCGTCGAGGAAGCCCTCGGGGTACTCGGCGAGGAGTACGTGGAGCTGCTCTTCGAAGGTGAGCTGGCGCTCCTTGATCTTGCCATCGGCGCCCTTGCCCACGCCGCTCTGGCGGCCGAGCTTGATGAGCAGCCGCGAGGCCTGATCGGGCGGGCACTCGGCCTCGCGCAAGAACTTGTAGAAGCCTTCGGCGAAGACGCGGAGCTCGCCGTCTTCGAACTGGTAACCGCGCTTGCCGTCGCGCTCCCACGCGAGCACGGCAAAGCCCCACTGCTTGCGCTTGCTGTGTTGGTACAGCCGATCGCCGGGCTGGGGGGCGGATTCCTGGTCGGTGCTGCTCATTCAGCCTTCTCGTCGAGGTCGTGAGGACGGTACTCGGGTAGCCCGTTGGGTTCGGCCATGGATGTCGGGGTGAGGGGAACCTAAGGTCACCCGCCCCCCGAGTGAGCATGGCCTCGGGCGATCAAGACACCGTGGACGAGCAAAGGCTAACACGACCCCCAAAAGGCCGCAAACAGCGCACCCGAGCGGTTTCACGGCAAGATTGGCGCCCAACCCCGTTTGGGGAGCTCGGGCCCGAGCGCCCCGCGCACCCTGGGTTCGGGGGATTCTCTCGCTCGCGATGGCGCTCCAATTGCGACGCGGGGACCGCTTCGGCCAGTACGAGGTTCTCGATGTGCTGGGTGAGGGGGCGTTCGCCGTGGTCTACCGCGTGCGCGCGCCCCAGCTCGCGGAGCCGGGCGCGCTCAAGGTGTCACTGCGCCCGGTGCTCGATGCGGCCACCGCCCGTCGCGCGCTGCGTGAGATTTCCGTGCTGCGCAGCCTCACCAACGCTCACGTCGTGCGGGTTCGCGACGCGGGTCGCGACGAGGCCGGCTACGTGTTCATGCTGATGGACGAGCTCGACGGCGCGCAGCTCGACCACTGGCACGACTTCGATCACGCGTTGCCGCCGGGCCAGGCGCTGTGGGTCGTGCACCAGGCCTGCCTCGGCCTCGCCGAGGCTCATGCACGGGGCATCGTGCACCGCGACATCAAGCCCGAGAACCTGTGGGTCGAGCCCGATCAGAACGTGAAGGTCATCGACTTTGGGCTGGCCCGGGCGTGGGACGCCGAGAGCACGGTGGGCGTGGGCGTGACGCTCGACGGCATGCTCGTGGGCACGCCGCGCTACATGCAGCCCGAGCAGATCCACGGGGCACCGCTCACGCCGGCGAGTGACGTGTACAGCCTGACCACGATCCTCTACGAGCTCCTCACGGGCCACAGCGTGTACTTCGCCGATCGTACGTTCAGCGAGGTGCGCGAGACCTATCGCGATGATCCGGTCGCGTGGATCGCTGCCCACGTGCGCACGCCGATGGTGCCGCTGTCGTACTACCGCGAGGGGGCCTCGCTGCCGCGGGCGCTGCACGAGCTCGTCGCGCGGGGCCTAGCCAAGGACCCCAACGACCGCTTCGCCGACGCGCGCGCGCTGGGCAACGCGATCGGCGAGGTGCTGCACTACGATCTCGGCGCGGTGTCGGGGGCGATCCTGCGGCTCACGCATCCATGGGGGGGTCACGAGGATCTGCTGCTCCTCCCGGGCAGTCATCGGGTGGGCGCGGCCGCGTACTGCGAGGTGGTGCTGCGCGAGGACGGGCTCGAGGAGCTGCAGGTGGTGGTCGAGTGGGCGGGCCCGCCCGACCTGCCCGAGGTTCATGCCCTGCACGACGACGGGCGCGTGAAGGTGGCCGGACGGGTGCTGGCCAAGGCGGAGCGTCGCCTGCTCGGGCGGGACGAGCACCTCGAGGTGGGCGGGTCCGTGATGCAGCTGGTGTACCCCGAGCTCTGAGGCCGGTCACGGCGTGCTCTTCGCGGTCGCGCGCGACGGTGCTCAGCCGCGAGCCCCGGTCGCGCCACGCTGCGGGCAAAGCTTGCCGTCACGCGCCGCGGACGACGGTGATACCGTTGCAGAGCCATGAGCGACGTCATCGAGACCTTCCGCCGGATCCTCGTGCCCGTTGATTTCATCGACGCGGGCGACGAGGACGCCGAGAAAGGGGCGCAGGCGGTGACGGTCAACGGACACGAGATCGTGTTCACGCCGGCGACCGTCCGCGCGCTCGCGCTGGCCACCTCGCTGGCGCGCTTCTATGACAGCACCGTGCGCCTGGTCCACTCCACGCCCCCGCTGCACACGGCCACCGTGTACACGGGCCCGGTCGCGCTGCCGAGCGCGCTGATCCAAGAGATCCACGACCGGGCGCGGATCACCTCCACGGCCGCGCTCGAGCAGCTCGGGCCGGTGTTTGGGCAGGGGCTGCGGCTCGAGTACGCGGTGCGCCCTGGCCAGCCGCTGGCCGTGATCCTCGAGGAGACCGAGCGCTTCAAGCCCGACCTCATCGTGATGGCCGCGAGCGGCCGCAGCCGCGTGGCGCGATTCTTCGTGGGGAGCACGGCCGATCGCGTGATTCGGCAGGCGTCCTGCCCGGTGCTGGTCGTCCCGGCCGACCTTCGCTAGGGGGCGAAGCGCTCACGAGCCCGGCAGGAACGAGAAGTCGCCCGCGTCGATCGCTCGACCCTCGCCCATCAGCACCTCGCTGCCCCAGCGCTCGAGCCACAGCACGTCGCGTCCGGTGGCGCGAAACAGGTAGGTGGCGGCGCGCGACTGGGCCGGGCGCTCATGTCGGCCCACGCACGCCGCACTCGCTTGGCCGCGGCGCTCGAGCGTATAGAGCCCGCGCTCGCGCCGGATGTTGCGGGGCGGCTCGCCCGAGAGGCCGTGGTCGCTCACCGGCTGGACCAACAGCCAGCGGTCTTGATCCTCGCTGCCCACCAGCCACCGCCGGCGATCGCCATCGCTGAGGTTCGCGACCACCGTCGTGGTGCCGCCCTCGCGTAGGTTGATCACGCCCTCGGTGATGAAGTCGCCGCCGAGCTCGGGGTCGCCCCCGTCGAGCACGACCACGTCGCCGACCCGCAGGGTGGTGAGCCCGAGCTCGCCCTCGGCGGTGACGATCGCCCCGGGCTCCGCCCCGGAGCCGCGCGGGAGCGCACGGCCCCCGGCCCACCGGTTGTCCTTGATGCGCTGGGCCACGAGCGATCGTACCCGACGCGACGCGGTGTCGTCGGGAGGGGCCCCCGCGGCTGCGGCGAGCGCGAGGGGGCTGGGGCCACCCTCCTCGAGGGCTCGCCGTCCCTCGCCCCAGTCGCGGAGACGACGGGCTGCCAGCACGCCCACCCAAAAGGCCCCGGCGATGGTCATGGCGGCGAGCAGAGAAGCGACGGTCAGCATGCGTGGGTCCTTGTGCTGTAGCACGGGCGCGGGGGTTGATCTCGCGCTTTTCGTGAGTTTGGTCGGGAGCCGTGGGCATTCTCCTCGCGCGTCGTCGGCCCGCGCTTGACGCTGCCGGGGCGCGGCGGCTAAAAGCTGCGCGGAGCTGCAAAAGGCCGCAAACGGCGGCTTCAGAGGCCATTCTTGGACCCGACGATGGAGAGCACCCCCTGGGACCCCGAAGGCGCCGTTGCCCTGCTCGATGCCGAGGGTCGACTCACGGGCGGGGCCTCCGTGGGTGGGCTGGACGTGCGCAGCTACTACAAGGAGCTCGTCGCCGCTCGCAGCCTCGACCTTCGCTTGGGTCGCGCGGGCCTGCCGATGTGGGCCTCATCGGCGGGTGAGGAATCGGCGGTGGTCGCGACGGCCCGCGTCGCGCACGAGCAAGAGTGGATCTTCCCCGGCGGTCGCGACCTCGCGATCGCGCTGGTGCGAGGCATGCCGCTCGCCGAGCTCGTGCGCCGCGTGATGGGCCGCGAAGGTCGCAGCCAGGTGGGGCGAGTCTCGAGCCCCGCGCGACACATCGCTCCGGGGACCGACGCGCTCGGCATGCACCTGGCACTGGCGGCCGGGCACGCCCACGGTGAGCGCTTGGCCGCGAGCGGTCGGGCCGTGTTCGCGCTGTGCGGCGAGGGTACGAGCACGGCCGCGGCATTCACCGAGACGCTCGCGCTGGCCGCCTCGTGCGATCTGCCGCTGGTGCTGGTGGTGCGCTCGCAGCTGTGGCCCAACGGAGCGCCGGCCGAGGCCGGGGTGCTCGGCGACAGCGTGGCCGATCGCGTGCGCGCCTGCGGGCTGTGGGCGCGCCGAGTCGACGGTGCGGATCCGATCGCCGTGCACAATACGATCGTGTCGGCGGCCGAGCGCGCGCGTGGGGGCCGAGGCCCGGGGATCGTCGACGTGGTCGTCACCCCGCTGCTGCACGATCCACCCGCGCATCGCGATCCGATCGAGCGCCTGCGTCGCTTCCTCGACGGGCGCGGCGAGTGGTCGGCAACCTTCCAAGACGTATGTGAGGCCGAGATCCGCGGGCAGCTCGAGCAAGCGTTCGCGCAGCTCGAAGACGAGCTCGAGCGGCTCGATGCAGGAGGCGCGTCGTCGTGACCGTGCTGGGACACATGGCCGAGGTGATGGCGCAGCTCCTGCGCGAGGACGAGCGCCGCGTG
This sequence comes from Nannocystaceae bacterium, assembly GCA_041600735.1. Taxonomy (GTDB): domain Bacteria; phylum Myxococcota_A; class Polyangia; order Nannocystales; family Nannocystaceae; genus Paraliomyxa. The sequence goes on along the minus strand of JBFIJN010000062.1, from coordinate 9,104 downwards.
CTGCTCGGCGAGGATGTCCTCGACGGCGGGATGTTGGGCCTGTCCCGCGTCGCGACCCAAGATCCGGAGCTGCACGCGCGGCTGCTCGCCACGCCGCTCGTGCCCACCGTGCCCTTCGCCCATGCGGCTGGGCTGGCGGCCGCGGGTCGACATCCAGTGATGCTGCTGCCCGGGGCCAGCGCGCTGCTCGAGGGGCTGGCCGGACTGCGCGAGGCGGTCGCCTGGTCGTGGCGCAACGAAGAGACCCTGTCGGTGCCGCTGTGCATCGTGGCGCCCAGCGGCCCGGGCTTCGGTCTGGGCGGTGACACGGGCGAGGTCGCGGCGACCATGCTCACCGCGGTGCCTGGTCTGCGAGTGCTGTGCGCCGGGCAGCCCCACGAGGCCGGTGCCTGGCTGCGCGCGGCCGTCGAGCACTCGGCCTCGGCCGGGCCCACCGTGCTGCTGCTCCCGCGCCGGGTCGTGATCGGTGTCCCGCAGCGCGAGCAAGCGCTCGAGCTGGGGCGGAGCCCGGTCGCGGCTCATCGCGTGCGCGACGGTGAGGCGGCCACGGTGTTTGCCTGGGGCGCCGCGCTCCCGCTGGCGCTGCAGGCCGTCGAGCAATCCGGTGTCGATGCCGCGGTCGTCGAGCCCGGTTGCCTCGCCCCGCTCGATTTCACGACGCTCGAGGCCGAGGCTCGCGCCACTGGCCGCATCGTCATCGTTCACGCGGGTCCGCGTGGCGGTGGGGTGGGCGCCGAGCTGGCGGCGCACTTCGCCGACGCGGCAATCCTCTACCTCGATGCCCCGATCTTGCGCGTGACCGGGGCCGTGCCCCCGCTGCGCCCGTCCGAAGAGGATGAGGCGCTGCCCCGCGTGGAGCGGGTGGTCGAAGCGATCCAGCGGATCGCGAGTTACTAGCCTCTGGCCAAGCCCGGCCCCGTCGAGGGGTCGCATCCCACGGAGAGTCGTCCCGACATGCCCGAGTTCAAGCTCCCTGCCATCGGTGAAGGCGTCGTCGAAGGCGAGATCGTTCGCTGGCTCAAGCAGCCCGGTGACCACGTTGCCGCCAATGAGGGCCTCGTGGAGGTGATGACCGACAAGGCCACGGTCGAGATCCCCGCCCCGCACGCGGGCATCGTCGAGCGGATCGTGGTGGAAGAAGGTGCGGTGGCCGAGGTCGGCGAGGTGATCGCAGTGCTCGGCGAGGTGGTGGCGACGGCGGCTCCGGTGGCGACGGTGGCTCCGGTGGCGACGGTGACGACCCCGGCCGCGGGAGCTCCGGCTCCCTCGAGCGCTCCCGCCGTGGCGCCCCGCGATGCGGTCACGGGGAAGGTGCTCGCCACCCCGGCCGCGCGTGCGCTGGCTCGTGAGCAAGGCATCGACATCGGCACGGTGGCCGGACGGGAGGGGCGGATCACGAAGTCCGAGGTGCTGCAGGCCGCGGCGATGCCGGCCCCGATCCCGACCGGTGTCGTGACCTCCGCGCCCGCGCCCGTGGCCGCGCCGACCGCCACTCCGCCCGCGCCGGTCTCGACTCCGACGCCAGTCGCCGCGAGCGCCCCCCCGGCCGCCCCCGCGCCAGTCGCTGCGCCCGTGCCTCGTCGCGTGGGGGAGCCCGCCCCCGACGAGCTGATCCCGTTCCGTGGCATGCGACGGCGCATCGCCGAGGGCATGGTCAAGTCGTACACGACCGCGGTCCACTACACCTACGTCGAGCAGATCGACGTGAGCGCGCTGGTGAAGGTGCGCGACCAGGCCCGCCGCGCGGCCGAGCAAGAGGGCGTCAAGCTCAGCTACCTGCCATTCATCGTCAAGGCGGTGATCCTCGCGCTCAAGAAGTACCCGATCGTCAACGCCATGCTCGACGAGGCCGGCGGCAACATCGTGGTCAAGAAGCGCTACAGCATCGGCATCGCCACCGCCACCGACCAAGGGCTAATGGTTCCGGTGGTGCACGATGCGGATCGCCTCAGCCTGCTCGACATCGGGCGCGAGATCCAGCGCCTCGGCGACGCGGCGAAGGCGTTCAAGGCCAGCCGCGAGGAGCTCACCGGCTCGACCTTCACGATCACCAGCCTCGGCGCCATCGGCGGCGTGCTCGCCACTCCCATCCTCAATTACCCCGAGGTCGGCATCCTCGGCGTGCACGCGATCCGCAAGACCCCGGTGGTGAACGAGCGCGACGAGATCGTCGTGGGCCACCTGATGAACCTCTCCGTGTCGCTCGACCACCGCGTGGTCGACGGCTTCGAGGGCGCCAGCTTTCTGCAAGAGGTGCGGCGCTACCTCGAAGATCCCACGCTGTTGTTGCTCGCGGGGATATAGCAATCAACCAGGTGCCCCCGAGGGGGGCCAACTCGAACGTCGTAGGACATCTTCATGGCCACCATCAAGAAGACCGCTCTCGTCATCGGCGCCGGTACCGGCGGCTACCCCTGCGCCATTCGGCTCGGTCAGCTCGGCATCGACGCCATGCTCGTCGAGAAGGGCGAGCCCGGCGGCGTGTGCCTCAACGTGGGCTGCATCCCGTCCAAGGCGCTGATCTCGGCCACCAAGCTGGCGCACAAGGCTCAGCACTCCGAGAACATGGGGCTCACGTTCGGTACGCCGCAGGTCGACATGGGCCAGATGCAGGCGTGGAAGCGCGGCATCGTCAGCAAGCTGACCACGGGGGTGAAGGGGCTCGTCAAGGGCAACGGCGCGGAGTACCGCCAGGCCACCGCCGAGATCCTCGCGCCCGGTCGCGTGAAGCTGAGCTACGCCAACGGCACCCCCGACGACATCGTCGAGGCCGAGCACATCGTGATCGCGACCGGCTCGGTGCCCATCGAGATCCCCGGCTTCGCCTTCGACCAGAAGCGCATTCTCGACAGCACCGGAGCGCTCGCGCTCGACCACGTGCCCGAGTCGATGATCGTGATCGGCGGCGGCTACATCGGTCTCGAGCTCGGCCAGACCTTCCAGCGCGTGGGCACCAAGCTGATCGTGGTCGAGGGCCTCGATCGCTTGCTTCCCGCGATGGACAAGGACCTCGCGCAGCTGGTCACCAAGCAGATCAAGGAAGACGGCGGCGAGATCATCACGGGCGCCCGCGCCAAGGGCTGGAGCGAGCGCGGCGGCAAGGCGGTGGTGCAGATCGAGGTGGCCGGAGAGGTGCGAGAGGTCGCGGCCGATGTGGTGCTGGTGGCCGTCGGGCGCCGTCCGGTGACCCAGGGCCTCGGGCTCGACAAGGCCGGCGTGAAGCTCGACGACAAGGGCTTCATCGTCGTCGACGAGCGCCTGCGCACCAACGTCCCCGGCATCTACGCGACCGGTGACGTGGTGGGGCAGCCGATGCTCGCGCACAAGGCCACCCACGAGAGCGAGGTGGTGGCCGAGGTGATCGCGGGCAAGAAGACCATCAACGATGCACGGGTGATCCCGGCGGTCGTGTTCACCGAGCCCGAGATCGCGACCGCCGGCCTCAGCAAGGACGAGGCCGAGGCCAAGGGCTACAAGGTGAGCGTAGGCAAGTTCCCGTTCTCGGTGCTCGGCCGCGCGATGGCGATCGACGACACCAAGGGCTTCGTGAAGATCGTGATCGACGCCGTCGACGAGCGCGTGCTCGGCGTCAGCATCGTGGGTCCCGAGGCCAGCAACCTGATCTCCGAGGCCGCGCTCGCCATCGAGATGGGCGCCTACGCGCCCGATATCGGGCTCACCGTGCATCCGCACCCCACGCTCGGCGAGGCGCTCATGGAAGCGGCCAAGCACGCGGTGGGCGAGGCGATCCACATCCAGAACCCGCGCAAGCGCTGAGCTCCCGCGCTCCGTGCGAGCGCGTGGCGGGCCGCTGACGGGCGGTCCGTCGCGCGACCCCGAGGTTTCGAAGATCGCTTGCTCCCTTTCCCCGTGCCGACGGCTCCAAGAGAGCGAATCGGTCGTGGATGGTCGACCAAGAAGTTCGAGCCAAAGCAGCCGACGGTCAAAACAGAAGAGAATGCGGGTCCGTCGAGATCCGCAACCCTTGCGGTCGAAGAGACAGAGACCGTGAGTTCATACGGCGCTGAGCCGACTCATCGACCGACCCGCGCGGCGCCCAGGCAGACCCTGGCCACACCGCCAACGGAGTCGGTCGCTTCTTTCGTGGTTGCTCGTCTTTCGTGGCTGCTCGTCACACCGCGACGTCGGGATACCCCAGCTGCTGGCGTACCGTAGAGCGCGCGCGATGCAGGCGGGACTTCACGGCCGGGACCGAGATCCCGATCTGATCCGCCACGTCGCGTGCGGCGCGTCCGTCGAAGTCTCGCTTGACCAAGATCGTGCGGTCGAGCTCGCTCAGGGCGGAGAGCGCTCGCTCGAGATCGTCGTGGAGCTCCCAGCGCGCGAGATCGTCGTGGGGATCGCGGGGGTCGGCCACGGGCACCCCGACCGCCGAGATCGGCAGCGGTCGCATGCGGCGAAAGCGATGACTCGCCTGGCTGCGAACGAGCGCGTAGACCCAGGTCTCGAGGCTGCAGCGCGCCTCGAAGTGATCGATGTTGCGGACCAACGCCAGCAGCGTGTCCTGCGCGATCTCCTCGGCGTCGGCAGGGTTGGAGGCGAGCTTGTGGGCAACGGCGACCACGAACGGCCTCACGCGAGTGACGAGGGCCGCGAGCGCCAGCGGACCTCCACCTTGCACCGTGGCTAGCCCGTCGCCGCATGGGATTCGAGGGATGTTCGACATCTCGAGTATCCAAATTGGACCACGTGCCCTACATCGCGTCGTGCGCAACGGTGATGGGGGTCGCCGTCGGCGAAGCGCAGTACTTGCGCTAGCGCGAGTCCCTGCTTCGGTGAATTCGCCGTGCTGGGGCCGCTCGCCCCCGGCCGCGCGCGAGTCGATTGGATACCCTCGCCCCCATGATGATGAACCCTGGGGGATGGTTGCTCGGCCTCGGCCTGCTGACCGTGGCGACGCCGGCGGCGGCCGCGATCGTCGAAGTGGGACCTGGCGACGACGTGGAGGCCGCGATCAACGCAGCGCAGCCGGGTGACGAGATCGTGCTCGCCGATGGCGAGTATACCCTCACCGATCGCTTCAGCTTTGCCATCGCGGGTACCGAGGCCCAGCCGATCATCATTCGCGCGGCCGACGGCGCGAGCCCCCACCTCCACCGGCCCAACGCGAATCAGAACATCGTCGACATCGACTCGGCCACCTGGGTGGAGATCCGCGGCATCGAGTTCTCGGGGGGCTCCGCGGGCATTCGCATCAGCGCGGCCGATCACCTCACCATCGAGGATTGCGAGATCCACGGCACCGAGGACGTAGCGGTGCGCGCCAATGACAACGGGGTGACCTACCAGTCGCTGCACATCGTGCACAACCACATCCATGACACCAATGGCACGGGCGAGGGCATGTACCTCGGCTGCAACATGGATGCGTGCCGCCTGGCCAACGGGGTGATCGAGCGCAACTGGGTGCACCACACCAACCAGGCGGGCGTGTCCCAGGGCGACGGCATCGAGCTCAAGGAGGGGAGCCACGACACGGTGATTCGCGACAACGTGATCCACGACACGAACTACCCGTGCATCCTCACCTACAGCGCGGTGGGCAACGGCGGGGCGAACGTGGTCGAGCGCAATGTGATGTGGAATTGCGGCGATCATGGGATCCAGTCGGCCGCCGACACCGTCATTCGCAACAACATCATCCTCTCGGCCGCGGCCAGCGGCATCGCGATGCAGATGCACCAGTCGGGCTCGCCACAGAACCTCGAGGTCACGCACAACACCGTGCTCAAGGCGGGCGGTGATGCGATCGCGCTGCGCGACGCGGTGGGTACCGTGCTCATCGCCAACAACGCCGTCTATGCGCAGGCGGGCAGCGCGATCTTCATCGGCGGGGGCAACAACGCCGGGGTGACGCTGGCGGGCAACGTGGGCCTGGGCGGGGTCTCGGGCGGTGCCGGGGGCGGATACGTGGATGGTGATCTCGCGCTCGACTTCCTCGATGGGCACTTCGGCGGGGCGCCGCCGATCGACGTGTTCCCGGCGCCCGGGAGCGCGCTCGTCGGCGCCGGCGATGCGACCTATGTGGCCGCCGACGACTTCAACACGCTGGCGCGCGACGGAATCGCCGATGTGGGCGCCTACGCGTTCGATCCCGACGGCAACCCCGGCTGGACGATCGCGGCCGAGTTCAAGGACTTCCCCGATGGGGGTGGCACCACCGGCGGCGAGACCGGCGACACCGGAGCGGACAGCGGGAGCCTCGACGAGACCGGCGGCAGCGGCGGGGCAGCGACGAGCAGCAACAGCAGCGCGGGCACGGGCGCCGACGAGGGTCCGGGCACGGGTGCGACCGACGGTACGGGTGGCTCGGCGGGCGCCGGCGGTGACGAAGGTGGAGGGTGCGGGTGTCGCTCCACGCGGGCGCCGCTCGGCACGACGGCGTGGTTGTTGGCCCTGGGGCTGGTGATCCGTCGGCGACGTCGACGATCGTGAGCGCGGCGCTCACTTGCGCAGCAGCAGCGACTGCTGGCGCCAGCCGTCCGGCAGCGCGAGCGTGCCCTCGCGGGCGGCGTCGCTGCGGGCCAGCGAGCGCGCCGCCTCCATCACCTGCGTCACGTCGAGCCGCGGCTCGCTGGCATCCGTGGTGACGAAGAAGAAGCGCTCGAATCCCGGTGCGTCGTCGAGCTCGTAGCTCTCGGGCAGCGGGATCGGACCGCCGTGCGCGAGCCGAGGGTCGTCGCTCTCGCGCGCCGGAAAGTGCAGCGTGGCCGCGCCCGCGCCATCGATCGAGACCACCACGCCTTGCTGCGCGCCCTTGGCGTTGTACGTGAGCTGCAGCAGGTCGCCCGCGGACACCTCGGCGCCTGCGGCCACGCGTCGGGGGCGGCCCTCGTGCAGCTCGTCGATCGCGAGCACCGGATCACCCTTGAGGAAGATCTGCTCGGGCCCGGCCCCGCTCTCGGCCGCGGGTGGCTCGAGACCGGTCTCGGCGATCACTACCGTTCCCGCCGGTGTGTCGACGTCGTGCCCGACCCACCACAGCAGCATCACCGCGGCGGCCGCGGCGGTCGGCGCCCACATCAACCATCCGGGTCGTGCTCGACTGGGTTCCTCGTCGAGCTGGGCGAGCCGTCGTCGTACGGCAGCCGCGACCTCGCTCGGCGGCTGCTCGCGCAGGATCTCCGCGTTCGAGCGCTCGATCCTCGCGAGCCGATCATCACCGTCCTCGTCGAGCCGCTCGCGCCGCGCTTGGGCGCGAGCCTCGGGGAGCTCGCCGAGCGCGAGCTTCTCCACCATGAGGTCGGGCACCCGACCACGTTCCTCGGGGGTGGTCATGGTCGCACCTCCGCCGCGCCTAGGCCCTCGAACGCGAGCTCGCCGAGGGTGGCCTTGAGCTTGCGCAGCCGCTTGCGAACCCCCGAGACCGACATGCCGACCTCGGCGGCGGTCTCCTCGAGCGTCAGTCCGTCGTGCAGGTGCAGCATCGCAATCGTCGCGGTCGACTCGGGCTCGCCGCCGAACAAGCGGCGCAGCAGCGCGCGGGCTTCGCCACGGTCGACCTCCTCGCCGGCGGCGGCCAGCTGCGCGATCGTGTCGGTCGCGGGCTCCGAGGGCTTGCGCCGGCGTGAGCGCAGCCGGTTCAGGCACACGTTGGTCGCGGTGCGATAGAGAAGGCTCGAGCTGGCTCGGTCATCGAGCTGCTCCTTGCGTCGCATGATCTGAACGAACACGTCCTGCATGGCATCGTTCGCCTGCTGCGGATCCCCGAGAATCTGCCGACAGCGTCGCAGGACCATCGGCCCGTAGCGGCGGTACATCAGTTCGACGTCGACGGCCAAGGAGAGCAGCCCTGCGTCCCGGTTGGAGCAACACCGAGCGCGCGGGCCAGCGTCACCCCTGCTGGCAAAAATCTCAACGGGTGACACGAGCACGCGGAGGCGGTGTTCGAGGCGCTGGACGATGCTCCGCTCTCGCCCGAGCCTACGCGCCATTGCGGCACTCGCGCTGTTTGCGGGTGCCGGCCGTCTTGCGGGCGCATGCACCCCGAGCGAGCCGCCGCCCGTGGACGAGCCGGTCACCCCGAGCGCGCCGATCATCGCGCAGCAGCAGCCCATGGCCGACGACGACCCCGTCCGCATCAAGGGCCTGGCGCCACGCCTGGTGCTCTACCGGCAGCGCGACGGGAAGATCGAGGAGCTGCGTGATGGCGACGACGCTCGCGCGGGTGATCTAGTGCAGCTGAGCTACATGGCCGCGGGGAATCGCAACGGGGTGGTGCTGTCGCTCGATGGCCGTGGGCTCGTGACGCTGCATCATCCCGCCCGCGTCGACGCGCCGACGGCCCTCGTCGAGCGCGGGCAGCATGCGCTCGATCACGCCTATCAGCTCGACGATGCCCAGGCGTTCGAGCGCTTCGTGTTCGTCACGGCGGGCGACGAGGCCCTGCCGCCGGCCGCCGTGATCGCGGCCGCGCGCCACCTCGCGCAGACCGGTCCAGCTGCGCGACACTCTCGACTGGCCCTACCCGAGCGCTGGCAACAGAGCTCCATCGTCATCGACAAGCGCCCATGAACCGCCTGCTCACCCTCGCCTGCTCGATGCTCGTGTCGCTGGTGCTCGCCGCGGCCGGGCTGGGCGCGTCGGCTCGTGCCGCGGGGCGGTCGGTCGCGGCGGCGGCCGCCCCGGTGCTCACGGTGCGGCGCTTCGCGCTGGTGGTGGGGGCGAACAATGGTGGGAGCGATCGCGTGGTGCTGCGCTACGCCGGCACCGATGCGGCGGCGGTGGGCTCGGTGCTGCAGAGCTTTGGTGGGGTTGCGCCCGGCGATCTCGTGAGCCTCGACGACCCCACCCCGCAGCAGCTCTCCGAGGCCATCGCCGGCATGTCTGCACGCATTCGCGCCGCGCGACACGGCGGCCAGCACGTGCAGTTCGTCTTCTACTACTCGGGCCACTCCGATGAGCAGGGCCTGCTGCTGGGCGGCCAGCGGGTGGCCTACCGCGATCTTCGCCAAGAGGTGCAAGCCGTGCCCGCCGACGTGCGCATCGCCGTGCTCGACTCGTGCGCATCGGGGGCCTTCACGCGCACCAAGGGCGGCACCAAGCGCGCGCCGTTCTTGGTCAGCCCCGCCGCCGAGGTCAAG
>JBFIJN010000061.1:0-25315 GCA_041600735.1 Nannocystaceae bacterium | reverse complement strand
GCGACGGCGGGGATCCGCACCGACGAAGACCTGAAGGCGTGGGTCGAGCGCGGGCTGAAGTTCGCGCGCTCACTGCCCGTCAAGTGAGCCCGAGCCCTCCGCCGATCCGCGGAACCCTGGTCACAACGAGTGGGAGCCCTCTCCCTCTCCATGACCATGGAACACGCATCCGCGACCTCACAGGCCAACGCCGCTGCCCCCCGCGAGCCCCGCTGGTTGGTCCTCGCGGCCTTCCTGGCCGGGTCCGTGGCCCTCGGCGGGGCGCTCTATGCGATCGATGCCTCGCAGGGCAAGACCGCGCTCGCGCTGCCCGGCCAGGATCGTCTGGTGGTCGGCCGGCTCTCGCCGCAGGGCTGGGGCTTCTTCACCAAGGATCCGCAGGACGAGCTGCTGATGGTGATGGAGCGCGACCGCGACGAGTGGCAGCTGACCGAGGAGTATAGCGGCGCGCCCTCCAATGCGTTCGGCTTTCGCCGCGAGCTGCGGGCACGCGGCGCGGAGCTCGGGCTGCTCGTCCAGTCGCTCACGCGCGCCGATCAGTGGCACGAGTGCAAGCAGCGGCCCGAGCGCTGTGCTGCCTCGCTGCCGGTCGCGGCGGTGGTGCCCAACCCCACCCCCTCGCCGCTGTACTGCGGCGAGCTCGTGGTCGTGCGCCAGCGACCGGTGCCCTGGGCCTGGTCGGGAGCGGCCAAGCCCGTCGTCATGCCCTCTTTCCTCGCGAGGATCGAAATCCAATGCTGAACCGAACCCACGCCGCGCTCATGCGGCTCGTCACCACCAGCACGCCTTGGGGCCCCAGCTACGCGCTCGCCCGCACCCTGCTCGCCTCGGCCACGCTGGCCACGCTGCTGCTCAACGACACCGGGATCCTGTTTCGGCCCGGAGCCGGTCGCGAGCAGTTCCCGTTCTGCGAGGGCGTGGCGGCCCGCGGGTTGTTCTGCCAAGGCGCGGAGCTGGAGCTGATGCGCTGGGGTTCGATCCTAGGCCTCGCGCTCGTGCTGAGCGGCTGGCGCCCGCGCTTCACCGGCGTGCTGCACTGGTGGATCGCGGTCAGCCTCAACATGAACGCGACCATCGTCGACGGCGGCGAGCAGGTCAACGCCGCGCTCACCATGTTGTTGCTGCCGGTGACCCTCACCGACCCGCGGCGCAACCACTGGCAGCCGTGCCCCAGCTATGCCGAGCATGCGCGGCCCTACCTGCGACTCGTGGCCATCGTTGGGCTCACGCTGCTCTCGGTCCAGGTGTGCGGAATCTATGCCCACGCCTCGATCGCCAAGTTCGGGGTCCCGCAGTGGACCAATGGGACCGCGCTCTACTACTGGCTCTCCTATGGCCCGTTTGCTGCACCCGAGTGGCTACAGCCCGTGGTCCTTCCCCTGATGAAGTTCGGCCCCACGCTCGCGCTCATGACCTGGTCGGTGCTCGTGCTCGAGTTCTTGATCGGCGCCGCGCCGCTGATGCTGCCGCGAGTCCGCGTGGTGCTGTTCGTGGCGGGCGTCAGCATGCACCTCGGCATCCTCGTGCTCCAGGGCATCGCGAGCTTCTCGGTCACCATGCTCGCCGCCCTCACCCTCGCGGTGTGGCCCCATCGCGAGCGCAGCCCGCTCTCGCTGCTGCGCGGCTGGCCTAGCGCGGCCCGCCGAGGGCTCGCGCGGCTCGCCGCCCTGCGCCCCTCGCTAGCGACGCCGGCTGCGACCTCCGCGGCCGCCCTTCGCCCGCAGCGCTGAGCCTCACCGGCCACCGCCCGCGGCCCTCGCGGCCGCACCTCTTCCCTCCCCTTGGTGATGGCGGGCTGGGTCCTCGCGACCTCCGCCCGTCTCCCCGCCCTAGTCACTAGTCCGGAACGAAGCACAACGAAACGAAACGACACCATGAAGACCAACATCATCAACAAACTGTCCGCCATTCTGCTGAGCCTTGCGATTCCCGCCTGCGGGCTGGAGGCTGGCGGCCCCGACTCCATCGACGAGCTCGAGCTCGCCGACCGAGAGGGCGAGCGCTACTCCGGTGAGGACCTGTTCCTGGGGATCTTCTTCGGCCAGGGCGAGGTCGCAACGCGCCTGCCCACGCTCTGGGGCGACTGCAGCCGCGAGGGGCGCAACCGCGTGATCGCGGACATGTCCCCCGAGGTCCTCATCGAGGAGATCGACCGACTGCTGGAGAACCCGGCCAACGACGAGCTCGGCCACCACCTCGGCAACGCCCGCGAGCTGCTCGAAGCAGGCGCCATCCACCACTCCGACGAGCGCATGTACGCCGCCCTCGTCGAGCTCGTGCACGAGCGCGACTCCGGCTACTTCGATCGCCTGGCCGAGGTCGTGTATCGGGGCGACCGCGCCGAGATCCTCGAGGTCATCAAGTATGGCCGCGAGATCATTCGCGACATCATCCTCGTCGATCAGAACCCGTTCGATCCGGGGCGCAATCAGGGCGTCGTCGAGGTGTTCGTGGTGTTCGTCGCCGTCGCGGTGGTCGCCTACGTGTGGCTCGAGATCGAGGTGGTCGGGGCCGAGCTCGACCAGTCGAGGATCTACGAGGAGTTCATGGTGGACGAGATCGCGACCCAGTTCGGCGCCTACTAGTCCTCAGCCTAGATAGCGCTCCAGCCGCTCGCGAAGCCGCCCCTGCGCGGCCTCGTCGAGCGGCTGCACGTAGAAGACATCGCTCGCTCGGTCCGCCTCGGTGTCGCAGCGCGCGAGCAGGATCTCGTGGCCCTCCTCGTGGAACGCCCGCGTGATCCGTCGCAGCACCCCCGGCGCCTCGGCCGTCTGCACGTCGACGATCGTTCGCTCGCCGGCCGGGTCGCGGCCGAAGCCGATCTGGGTGGTCACGCGAATTCCGCTGTTCCACGGCCGCCGCGAGCGCGTCTTGGGCGGCTCCACCTCGGGGATGCGATCGTCCTCGAGCGCCTGCTCCATCGCGGCCAGCGTGGCCGGATCGATGCCCACCGACGAGGGGTCGCGCGGGGCCACGCGAAAGATGTCGATCGCAATGCGCGGCGCGGTCGGCTGGGTGAACACATCGGCCGCGAGCACCTCCACGTCGTGCTCGTCGAACACGGCCGCCGCGTGGGCCAAGAGCCCCGGGCGATCGAGCGCGACCATCGTGAGCCGCAGGCTGCCCGAGGCCGGCTGCAGCTCGAGCAGCGTGCGCCGCTGCTCGCTGCGCAGGCGCTCCGCCAGCACGAAGTGCTGCATGCGAAGCTGCCGCTCGTAGAGGCTGTAGTAGCGATCGGGCATGCCCTCGGGCTCGTCGGTCGGGGCCACGCCCCCCGTCAGCGGTCGGTTGCCCCGCCGCAGGTACCCGAGCGTGAGCAGGTACAGCTCGTCGAGGAGCGTGCGCTTCCACGAGTTGAGGTTCCCCGGTCGCACCTGCGCCATGTCGACCAGCGAGAGCAGGTAGAGCTCGGCCAGCGCGCGCCGATCCGCGATGCGCTCGCCGAGCTCCGCGATCAGCAGCGGGTCGTTGAGGTCGCGCTTCTGGCTCAGCAGCGGCAGCGTGAGGTGCTCCGACACCAGCATCGCGCAGCGATCGACCTCGGGCGCGCCGAGCCCCGCCCGCTCGGCCACGCGTCGCGCGATCACGCTCCCCGTCTCGCACTGGTCGCCCTCCTCGGCCTTGCCCGCGTCGTGCACGAGCGTGGCCAGGTACAGCACCGTGGGATCGTCGAGCTGCAGGTGCAGGGCCGTGGCCAGCGGGTAGTCCTTGTTGTGCTCTCCCCGGGCGATCCGCTTGAGCATCGCCACTGCGTTGAGCGTGTGCTGGTCCACCGTGTACACGTGATAGGTGTCGTGCTGCATGCGCCCGCGGATCGGCCCCCACTCGGGCACCACGCGCTCGAGCAGGCGCAGCTCGTTGCACAGCGCCAAGGTCGAGGGGTTGTGACGATCGTCGGGATCGATGAGCAGCGCGAGGAACTTGCGCTGGGCCTCCGGCTGGTCTTGGAGGCGTCGCGCGTGCTCGGAGCCCGCGGCCTCGGCGATCGCGTCGAAGGTCTCCCCCGAGATCTCCACGTCGTGCGTGCGCGCGAGCGCGAGCGCATCGAAGGCCAGCACCGGGGACTCGACGAACAGGTCGGGCTCGGTGGCCAACAGCCGCCCCTCGTGCACCGCGAAGCGCTCGTCCAGCCGCCGCAGCCGGCCCCCCGAGGACGGCCGCGGTGGCTCGCAGCGCGCGCGCACGCGGCCCCCGTAGCGCTGCATGTCGTGCGCCGCGCGGAAGTACCCCTGCATGGCCTCCTCGATCGCAGACACCAGTCGCGCATCGTCGACGGGCTCGGCCGGCAGCAGCCCCAACAGCGGGGGCACCAGCTCTTGGTACTGGAACACCAGCCGGTCTTGCCCGCGCTTGGCCGCGAGCTGGATCGCCGCGCGCAGCCGCAGCAGCGCCCCGCGAGCCGCCCGCAGCAGCCCCGCCACCCGCGGCCCTACATGGCCCGCGGCCTGCAGCACGTGAAGATCGTCGGTCCCGTAGCTCGCCGCCAGGCACCAGCGCGTGGCCGCCCAGTCGCGCAGCCCACCGGGCCCGTGCTTGAGGTCGGGCTCCACCAAGTACACCGTGCCGCCGTAGCGCCCGTGTCGCTCGCGAATCTCCTCGTCGATGCGCGCCAGGAAGCTGCCGCGCGCGTCGCCGAAGTAGCGCAGCTGGGCCTCGGCCCGCAGGGTAGCGGCCGCCGCCGGGTCACCCACCAGCGGCCGCGCATCGAGCAGCTCCGTGCACAAGGTGAGGTCGTGCTGCGCCTCGGCGAGCCACGCATCGGGCGTGTGCACGACCAGGTTCGGGCGCAGCCCGGCGTCCCACAGCGGGTGAGCCACGCGGCGCGCGACCTCGTCGATCACCTCGGCCGGGTCGTCCTCGCGCTCGGTCAGCAGCACCAGGTCGAGATCGCTGTGCGGCCCGAGCTCGCGACGCGCGAGCGCCCCCACGGCCAGCAGCGACAGCCGTCCCACCCGCGGCGTCGCATCGGCCAGCGCGGGCGCGGCGAGCTCCGCCACCGTGGCCTCGACGCTCGCCGAGAGCTCCGCCAGCAGGACCGCACCGTCGAGCTCCTCCACGAGCCGCGTCCGCAGCCGCTGCCGCGCGTCCTCGAGCGCCTGACGAGCCGTGCTTGCCGTGATCATCGCAGGCAGAGGATAGCCGCGGCGCGGGGCGCCGGTCCCCCGCGGCCGCCGCGTCGACCACCGCGTCTAGTAGAGCCCGTGCAGCGGCCCACCCGGCGCGGCCAGGGCATCCACCCGCCGCTCCACCTCGGGGTCCTCCTCGAGCGGCGGGGCGTGGTGCGCCTTGCTGCGCGCATCCACGATCACCGCGCCTCGGCAGCCCCAGTGCTTGTGCTCCACGAACGCGCCGACCCCGTGGACATCGTGGGCGGGGTTGCTGCGCGTGAACGTGACCCACAAGAAATTCGCGAGCGTGCGCCCCACCATCGCGGCGTCGTCGACCAGCGTCACCAGCGGCCACGGCGTGCTCACGCCCGCGAGCGGCCCCCCCTCGAGCGCCGCGCCCAGGGCCTGCGCCACCCGCTCGCCGCTCGCATCCCAGGCCGGTCCCTGCACCGCGAGCACGCCGGGCATCACCACGACGACGGGGCCGAATCCGGGCGGCAGCCGCAGCTCTTCGGGCACCGTGGAGGCGAGCTCGCGCACGGGCTCGCCCGCCGCCGCCACCACCAGCTTGCTCCCCGCGTTGAGCCCCGTGCCCGAGTAGTCGAGCGTATCGATGGTGGTGCGCGTGTGAAAGTGAAGGTCCCGTGTGGGATCGAAGCGGCGCAGTACGTGATGCAAGAACGCGGCTTCATCGTGGAGCGACAGCTCCGGCGCGTCTTCGTGCGCCGCGATGAGCAGATACTTGGCCAGCGAAGCTTGGTTGAACCCGAGGATCGCGTTGGCCAGCGTGAGCAGCTCCAGGGGCTGTCGCGGGCGGTACGGCACGTAGCGCTCGCTCCCCAGCGCCAGCATCAGCGGGTGGACCCCGGCCGCGTCCACGGCGTGCATGGCGTGGAGGCCCGGGATCTCGACCGGGACCAGCGGCGCCGTGATCTCGTGGATGAGCGCCCCGAAGGTCGTGTCCTCTTGCGGGGGTCGACCCACCACGGTGAACGGCCAGATCGCACCCTCGCGGTGGTACACGGCCTCCACCTCCATCACCGGGAACTCGTGCGCGAGGCTGTAGTAGCCGAGGTGATCGCCGAACGGTCCCTCGGGCTTGGTGCGCGTGGGATCGATGCGCCCCACCAGGCAGAAGTCGGCCTCGGTCGAGATCACGTGGGCCCCGCGGCGCGCCCAGCGAAAGCGACGCCCCGCGAGCATCCCCGCCATCACCAGCTCGCTCATGCCCTCGGGCATGGGCATCACCGCGGCAAACGTGTGCGCCGGAGGCCCGCCCACGAACACGCTCACCGGCAGCGACTCGCCGCGATCCCGCGCAGCCGCGTGGTGGGCTCCGATGCCGCGGTGGATCTGGTAGTGGAGGCCGACCTCCGTCTCGGGCTCGTAGTCGTTGCCGCCCAGTTGCACGCGATACATGCCGAGGTTGGATTGCATGATGCCGCCACCACCCGGCGGCAGCGAGAGCACCTGCGGCAGCGTGATGAACGGCCCGCCGTCGCGCGGCCACGAGCGCACCGCCGGCAGCGAGGACAGCGTGGTGCGGTGGGCCAGCACCGGCCCGCCGCGCACCCGCCACGGCAGCGCGCGCACGCCCGTGAGCGGAGCGCAGAGGTAGCGCCACGGCTTGCGTAGCGCCGCCAGCGGATCGATCTTGAGCTCGATCGCCTGCTGAACCCGCGCGAGCGTGTCGCGAAAGATGAAGCGCCCGCGCTCGAGCGTGCCGAACAGGTTGCTCACCGCGGGAAACGGGCTGCCCTTCACCGCTTCGAACAGCACCGCGGGCCCCTGCGCCGCGTAGAGCCGCCGCTGGATTGCGGCCAGCTCGAGCTCGGGGTCGAGGGGCGCGCGGACGCGGACGAGGTGACCGTGGCGCTCGAGGTCGTCCACGCAGTGGCGAAGGCTGCGATAGGCCATGGGGTCGCTCGACGGGACCCATAGCACGGTCGCCCGCAGGGGCCCGAGCCGAGCTCGACGAGCCGCTAGCGGGGTGCCACCAGGTGCACCTTGGCCCCGCCCGAGAACGGCTGCACCGAGCCCAGCGTCCAGCCGGGCTCGAGCGCGATCGTGATCTGCACCGTGCCCTGCCCCTGGCGCACGCCGGTGACCGCCGCGCCCTCCGTCTTGGGCCGGGCCCCGAGCACCGCCGAGCCAGCGTGCGCCGACTCGATCACCAAGCGCACCAGCCCGCTCGCGGGCTGGTTGGCCACACCCACCACCAGCGAAGAGGGCGCGGCGATCGTGAGCGTGGCGCCGCGCTTGGTGGTGCGCAGCACGAGGCCCCCGAGGTCCGCGCGAGCGCGGCTGGGGGGCGGCGCGGGAGCGCGGCTCGTGCCCGAGCTCGACTTGGAGCGGCTCGGGTCGCTGGCGGGGGCTGGCGAAGGCTCGGACCCGAGCCCTCCTTCGGGGTCGCCTGCGCTCGAGATCGGCGGCGGCCGCAGGCGTGCATCCTGGGCCTCATCATCCGCGGGCTCGTCGCTCCCCGGTCCAGGCGGCGGCTCGGCCATCGCGAGCAGCACCCGTCGCGCCCGCGCATGCTCGACCGCCGAGGATCCCAGCACCTCGGCCTCGAGCTCGCCGGGCAGCGCCCCCTCGCGGATCCCCACCCGCGCGCGCGTCAGCAGCGGATCGCCCGGCGCGGTCACGACCGCCGACGGCACGTCCACCGCGGCCGGCTCCACCACCGCGGCCGGAGCATCATCGGCGCACGCCATGGCCAGCGACAGCCACGCGGCGACCCGCGTGCTCCATGTCTTGCCAAGGATCGATCGCGCTCTGGGCATCGGCGGGCGCTCACTCTACCAGCACGAGGTACACCCCCGTCGCTCCCCGGCCCTCGCCGTCGCGCAGGCCCACCAGCACCTCGAGCGGCCCGCGGTTCGCCCGTAGCAGCTCGCGGACCGCCGCGAGCTCGGCCCCCAGATCTTCGATGGAGGTGATCGTGCGATCCACGAGTCGCACGATCTGCACCCCCTCGAGCGAGCGACCGAGCGCGGCAAACGGGCTCCCGGGCAGCGCGGCCGCGATCACCGGCAGTCCGTCCTTCAGCTGCAAGCCCAGCAGATCCTCGGCGTCGATGCCTGCCTGCCGATCCGAGGGCGCCGCCCCCACCTCGACCTCGAGTCGCTCGACCGCGTCGCCGCGCACGAGCGTGAGCGGGAGCCTCTCGCCGGGAAACAGCGAGCGCACCGTCGACGCCAGGTGCAGCGAGAGCGCGGCCGTGTCGCCGACCTCGGCCAGCCCGTCGAGCCGCTTGCCTCGCACCTCGACCACGCGGTCGCCCACCCGCAGCCCCGCACGCGCGGCCGAGCCGTCCTCGAGCACGCGCGTGATCTCGAGCCACGCGCCGTAGCCCTGCCGCTGCGCCTCCGGGGAGGCCGCGCGCACCGGCCTGATCTCGACCCCGATCGCGCCGGAGCGCCGCGGTGCCTCGCGGTCGCTCACCGCCCGAAGGAACCCGCGCACGTGATCGACCGGCACCGCAAAGGCGATCCCGAGCGCGTCCTTGCGCCGCATCGTCACGATCCCCACCAGCGATCCGTCGAGCGCGAACAGGGGCCCCCCCGAGTTGCCCACGTTGATCGAGGCATCGAGCTGCACGAGCGGGAGCTTGCGGTCGTGGAGCACCTCGGTGCGATCGAGCCCGGCCACGATCCCGCGCGAGACGCTGTGGTTGAGGCCGAACGGGTTGCCCACCGCGAACACCTCTTGCCCCACCACCAGCGCCGACGAGCGACCCAGGCTCACCGCGGCAAAGCGCTCCTCGGGGTCGGGCGCCTGTAGGCGCAGGATCGCGAGGTCTTCTTCGCCATCGGCCACGAGCACGGCCGCCGCGAGCTCGCGACCGTCTTCGAAGCGCGCGGTCACGGTGGGGCTTCGCGGGGTATCGAGTCGCACCCCGCCGGCCGGCAGCTCGAGCGCGTCCGCGATCACGTGGTAGTTGGTCACCACGAGCCCCCGAGGATCGACGATCACCCCCGCGCCGAGCGTGCTCGCGGTCGACACGTTCACCACCGCGTCCCGCGTGGCCGCGACCGCGTCCACCAGCTCGGTCGACGCCGCCGCAGCGGTCGGCTTGGCGGGGGCCGGCGCGGGCTCGACACACTCGGGCGCGCTCGCCTGCGCGGGCGCGGGTTCGCGCTGCTGCCGCGGCCCGCTCTGAGTGCCGAGCATCACCGCGGCCGCCCCGAGGCTCACGCCCACCAACGCCGTGCCAGCGGCGAGCCACATCGGGCTGGAGCGAGACTCCGGGCGGGCCATCGTCGACTCGATCGTACCAGGCCCCGCGCTCGACGCAGCGGCGCATATCACGCAATTTCTTCCGTATCCGCGCCCGCGCCCCGAGAATCTCGTTTGACACGCCTCTTTCTCGGGGGTACGTACCGTGTACGGCGCGCAGGTTCATTTCAATTTGAACCGAACGTTCAATCCCGATGAACGCCTCTGACCCCAAGCCCGCGGACGGTCCCCACCAGCGCTATCAGCGCGAACTGGCGGAGGCCGCGGCTGGTTCCGAGCAGACCGACACCGAGCGCCGTCTACGCATCGCGCAAGACGAGGTGGCCGAAGTGTTCGGCAACATCGCCGCCTTCTGGGGCTTCACCCGCACCCAGGGTCGCATCTTCGGGCTGCTGTTCCTCAGCCCCGAGCCGCTCGACCACGGCACGATCCGCGACCGCCTCGGCATCAGCGCGGGCTCCACCAGCATGACGCTCGCCTCGCTCATCGACTGGGGCGTGGTCCACCGCCAGGGCCGGCTCTACGTGGCCGAGACCGACATGTGGAAGCTCATCACCGACGTGTTTCGTCGCCGCGAGCGACTCCAGGTCAACGACGCGATCCACCGCGTGGCCCAAGCCATCGACCTGCTCGCCGGAGCTCCGCTCGGCTCCCCTCGCATTCGCTTCGCGCTCGGGCGCATCGAGCAGCTGCAGGGCTTCTTCAAGCTCGGCCGCAGCTTCCTCGACGCCTTCGTGGCGCGCCGCCCCGTCCACGGCCTCATCACCCGCATCGCCCAAGGCACCACACGGTTCCCGGCTCTGCTGCGCCACTGGGATCAGAATGTCCGAATCGGCTCCTGAGCTGTCCCCCCTGCCGCAAACCCCTCGCGCTGCGCCTCGGCTCGGCCCGGCCGCGCTCATCGAGCACGCGCTCGCGCTGGTCGCCGACGATCTCGTGGCCACCGAGCGTCGCTTTGCGGAGCTGCTGTGCTCCGAGATCACGCGGATCCCCGAGGTGGGCGGTCACGTGGCGTTCGCCGGCGGCAAGCGCCTGCGGCCGCTGCTCACCCTGCTCGCCGCAGAGGCCACGGGCTTCTACGAGCCCGAGCGCATCACCGTCGCCGCCGTCGGCGAGCTGCTGCACACGGCCACCCTCTTGCACGACGACGTGATCGACGAGGGCGAGTTTCGCCGCGGTCGCCCGGCGGCGCGCATGCGCTACGGCAACGGGATGGCCGTGCTGGCCGGCGACTACTGCCTGGCCCGCTCGCTTCAGGCCGTGGCCTACGCGGGGCGCGACACCGCGGTGCGCAGCCTCGCGGACACCGTCACGCGCATGGCCGAGGGCGAGGTGGCGCAGCTCGACCGCGCCGGTGAATTCTGCCTGGACCAGGCCAGCTACGAGCGCGTCATCGAGCGCAAGACCGCGGCGCTCATCGCCTGGTGTGCCTCGGTGGCCGGGCTGGTGCCCGCGCCGTTCGTGGAGCCGCTGCGTCGCTATGGCCACCACCTCGGCTATGCGTTCCAGATCGCCGACGACGTGCTCGATCTCCACCCGGCTCCCAGCTCCCGCGGCACCGCGCGGCACCCCGGGGAGAGCGGCAAGGATCCGGGCCAAGATCTGCGCGAGGGCAAGATGACCCTGCCCATCATCCTCGCCTGCGAGGCCGACGCGGCGCTGCACCTCGAGGTGAGGACGCTGCTCGAGCTCGGGCCGCCCATCGACCACGCACAGGTCGACCAGCTGCTCCCCCGCATCGCCGAGACCGGCGCGGTCGAGCGCGCGCTCGCGGTCGCGCGCGGACACGTGGACCAGGCCGTCCGTGCGCTCCACGTGCTCCCCCCCTCCCCCGCCCACGACGCCTTGGTCGGCGCGGCCCACTACGTGGTGCAGCGCTCGCGCTAGGACCCGCATGACCACCTCGCTCACCACCACGCACCCCGAGGCCCCGCCCGTGCCCGCCATCGATGCCCACGGGGACAAGGTGCAGCACATGTTCGGGCGCATCGCCCACGGCTACGACCGCGCCAATCGCTGGATGAGCCTGGGCATCGACATCCGCTGGCGGCGCGACGCGGTGGCGCAGCTGCACGCGGGGCCCGCCTCCGCGCCCTCCCTCGCGCCCGCCCCCGTGCCTACCAAGGCCGCGCGTCGGCGCGTGCTCGACCTGTGCGCGGGCACCATGGACTCGAGCGTCGAGATCCACCGCCAGTTCCCCGAGGCCGATGTCGTGGCCGGCGACTTCTCCCCCGCGATGCTCGAGCGCGGCGCCGACAAGCTGGTCGGCAGCGCGGGCGAGCGCATCACCCCGCGGGTGATGGACGCGCACGATCTGCCGGAAGCCGACCAGAGCCTCGATGGGATCTTCTGCGCGTTCGGCATGCGCAACGTCTCCGACATCCACCGCGCCACCGCCGAGCAGGCCCGCTGCCTGCGCCCCGGCGGTCGCCTGGTGGTGCTCGAGTTCTTCCGCCCCACCGCCGTGGTGCCGCGGGTCATGCACGCGCTCTACAACCGCACCGTGCTGCCCGTGGTGGGCTGGCTCGCGACGCGCGACTGGGAGGCCTATACCTACCTGCCGCGCAGCATCGGCGACTTCTCCACGGTCGAGGCCTACGGCGAGCTGCTGCGCGCGCACGGGTTTTGCGACGTGCAGGCCCAGCCGCTCACGCTCGGCATGGCCTGGCGGGTGAGCGCGACCTGGCCCGGCCCCACGGAGCCCCGATCATGAGCGAGCCCAAGCGCCTGGTCGTGTGCGTCACGGGGGCGAGCGGCTCGATCTACGCGCGCCGCTTGCTGCGGCTGCTCGCGGCCGCCAAGGCCGGCACGATTCCTGGACAGGCCGCGCCGCTCGAGCTGCAGGTCGACGTGGTCGCCTCGCAGAACGCTCCGCAGGTGTGGGAGCACGAGCTGCGCGAGCCGATGCCGACCGAGCTCGGCGGGCCAGGCATGCGCCGCTGGGATCGCATGGACTTTGGCGCCCCGTTTGCCTCGGGCAGCAGCGCCCCCGATGCCGTGATCGCGATGCCGTGCTCGATGAGCACGCTCGCGCGGGTGGCCCACGGCGGCGGCTCCGATCTCATCGCGCGCGCCTGCGAGGTCGCGCTCAAGGAGCGACGCCCGCTGGTGCTGGTGGTGCGCGAGACCCCGCTCTCGCTGGTGCACCTGCGCAACATGGTCGCGGCCACCGAAGCCGGGGCCATCGTGCTGCCCGCCGTGCCTTCGTTCTACGGCGACATCACCACGCTCGAGCAAGCGGTGGACACCGTCGTGGTGCGAGCGCTCGATCGCGCGGGCTTGCGGCTGCCGCTCATCAAGCGCTGGGGAGACCAAGCATGACCGAAGCACCCCTCGATCTCGATCCACTCGCGCTGTTCGAACGACCGGCGCAGCTCGGCCGCCACGGCGCACAGCGGCGCCTGCATGCGTTTGGCGACGCGATCTGGGTGCGGGCCACACCCGCCCAGGCCACCGTCGAGGTCGCCGCGCTACTGCGTGACGAGACCGTCGTGGAGCTCGCCGCGTGGCCCGAGCCCGCCGCGCTGCAGGCTGGTGACCGCGTAGTGGTGCAGGTCGCGGCTACCCCTAGCGATCGCGCGCGCTTCGTGGCCTGGCTGCGCGCCCTAGCCCAGGCGGCGCCGCCCGAGCTCTCGCTGGCTCCCTGCTCGGCCGCCCCCGGAGGCATGCAGCGGCTGTGGTGCATCGCGACCGCGCGCGTGCTGTTGCCCGCCACGGTGCGCGTGGAGGCGCGCCACGATCTCATCGGCATCCGCCTGGCCCAGCTCGCGGTGGGCTTTGGCGCCGACACGCTCGCCGGTCCCATCGACCCCGACCGCTCGCTGCCGCTCGCCGGAGTCACCCGCCCCGACGAAGCCACCGCGACCGGGCTCGCCACCTTGATCCGCCAAGTCGGCCTCACCCCGCACAGGACCCACTCATGATCTCGCCCACCGATTCCGCCGCGTTTGCGACCATCGCCGACAAGGTCCACGCCCGCGAGCCGCTGTCGCTGGAGGACGGCGTGTTCCTCTATCGCTACCCCGACCTGCTCGCGGTCGGCAGCCTCGCCAATTCCGTGCGCGAGCGCATGCACGGCGATCGCACGTTCTTCAACATCAACTTCCACATCAACCCCACCAACGTGTGCGAGGCGGACTGCCAGTTCTGCTCGTTTGCGCGGCTCGAGCCGGGCATGCCGCAGGCCTACACGATGAGCCTCGACGAGATCCGCAGCAAGCTCGTCGAGCGCGCGGGCCAGCCCGTCACCGAGATCCACATCGTGAGCGGCCTGCACGGCGGCATGCCGTTCTCCTGGTACACCGACACGCTGCGGGTGCTCAAGGAGGTCCGCCCCGACATCCACCTCAAGGCGTTCACCGCGGTCGAGATCCACTACTTCGCCCAGAAGTTCGGCAAGAGCTACGAGCAGGTGCTGCGCGAGCTCGTCGACGCAGGCCTGGGCAGCATGCCCGGAGGCGGGGCCGAGATCTTCGCGCCGCGCGTGCGCCAGAAGCTGTGCCGCGACAAGGCCACGGCCGACGAGTGGCTCGAGGTGCACCGCACCGCGCACCGGCTCGGCCTGCGCAGCAACTGCACCATGCTCTACGGCACGATCGAGTCGCTCGAGGACCGCGTGGATCACATGCTGCGCCTGCGCGCGCTGCAGGACGAGACGGGAGGCTTCCAGACGTTCATCCCGCTGGCCTTCCATCCCGACGGCAATCGCCTGAACAAGCTGCCCGGGCCCACCGGGGTCGACGATCTACGGACCTATGCGGTGGGGCGGCTCATGCTCCACAACATCCCGCACATCAAGGCCTACTGGATCATGATCGGGCTCAAGACGGCCCAGATCGCCCAGAGCTTCGGCGTCGATGATCTCGACGGCACGGTGCAAGAAGAGAAGATCTATCACATGGCCGGGGCCGACACGCCGCAGGCGATGACCCGCACCGATCTCGTGCGCCTGATCCGCGAGGCCGGGCGCAAGGCGGTCGAGCGCGACACGCTCTACAACGTGCGCTGGGAGGACGACGGCGGCCCGCTGCCGGGGATCCGCGTCGACGCCAGCGTCCCCTACTCGCATCACCGCCCGCGCGTCGCGCTGTCGGTCCTCTAGCCGCAAGGCAGCGCCGGAGCTTCCCCTCATGACTCGACCGCTACGCGTGTGCGCCGTCTCCTTCCTCAACGCCTGGCCGCTGTACCAGCCGCTGCTCGAGCGCCCGCCGCTCGGCGACGACGGCGAGCCGCTGTTTCGCGTGCACGAGGCGCTGCCCGCCGAGTGTGCGCGGCAGCTCGCCGCGGGCGAGTGCGACGTGGCGCTGGTGCCCGTGGCCTCGTACCTCGAGCACCCCGAGTGGGAGGTGGTGCCGGAGGTCGCGATAGCAGCGCGCGGTGCGGTCCAGACGGTCGTCGTCGTCTCGGACGTTCCACTCGCCCAAGTCACGCGAATTCACCTCGATGCGGCCTCGCGCAGCTCGGTGCTGCTGCTGCGCACCCTACTGGCCAGCGAGGGGCTGACCCCCGAGCTCGTCCCCGCGCCGCACGGCGAGGGGGCCGACCGCGTCCGCGGCAGCGAGGCCGCGCTCGTCATCGGCGACGCGGCGTTCGAGCTCTCGACCCGCTTCGCACACCGCATGGATCTCGGCGCGCAGTGGCTCGCGCTCACCGGCCTGCCCATGGTGTTCGCGTTCTGGGCCGCGCGCCCCGGGGTGCTCACGGAGGCGCACGTGGCCGCCCTGCACGCCGCGCGCGACCGCGGCCTGCAGCAGGCCGAGCTGCTGGCACGGCGCTATCGCGAGCGTCGCGTGGCCGCGGAGCAGCCCGCGCTCGACGAGGCGTTCTACGCCAACTACCTGCGCCGGGCGATCCGCTACCGACTCGACGCCTGGGAGCGCGAGGGCCTGGTCGAGTACATCGCCCGCAGCCACGAGCTGGGGCTGCACGAGGCCGGCGACGTGCACGTGCGCTTCTGCTCCCGCGAGCACGAGGGCGTCGCAGCGGCCCGCCGCGAGCGCCCGGCGATCACCACCCCGCGCTCGGTCGAGGCGCTGCTCGAGCGCGCCGCCGCCGGTGAGCGCCTCGCCCTGCACGAAGGGATCATGCTGTACGAGCAAGCCGACACGCTGGCGCTCGGCGACGCCGCCGATCGCCGGCGCCAGGCCCTGCATCCCGAGGGCGTGGTCACGTACATCATCGATCGCAACGTCAACTACACCAACGTCTGCACCGCGCGCTGCAAGTTCTGCAACTTCTACGTGCCGCCCACGCGCAAGCTGCAGGAGGGCTACGTGCACTCCAAGGAGGTGCTGGCGCAGAAGTTTCGCGAGACCGAGGCGCTCGGCGGCGTCCAGATCCTGCTCCAGGGCGGGCTCAACCCCGATCTACGGCTCGACTGGTACGAGGACCTGTTCCGCTGGACCAAGCAGAACTTCCGCCTCAAGCTCCACGCGCTCTCGCCCACCGAGATCATCCACATCGCCCACCTCGAGGACCTCTCGGTGCGCGAGGTGCTGGTCCGCCTGCGCGACGCGGGGATGGACTCGCTCCCCGGCGGCGGGGCCGAGATCCTGCACGACGAGGTTCGCAACCGGATCTCGCCGTTCAAGAACACCACCGACGAGTGGCTCGAGGTGATGCGGCAGGCCCACGCGCTCGGTATGAAGACCACCTGCACCATGGTGTTCGGGTTCCAGGAGACGGCCGAGCACACGCTGGTCCACCTCGATCGCCTGCGCCGCGTGCAAGACGAGGCGCTCGTGCGACGGCGCGAGGGCGGGGGCGACGGCCTGTTCACCGCGTTCATCGTGTGGCCGTTCCAGGCCGACGGGACGCGCCTCAAGCTTCGCGATGACACCAGCGCGTGGCGCTACCTGCGACTCCAGGCGCTCGCGCGGCTGTACCTCGACAACATCCCCAACCTCCAGGTCTCGTGGCCCACGCTCGGACCCGAGATCGGCGAGGTCGCGCTGCGCATGGGCGCCAACGACTTCGGCTCGGTGATGATCGAAGAGAACGTGGTCTCGCAGGCCGGCGCCCACTTCATGCTCACCGCGGCCCAGATCGAGCACCACATCCGGGCGGCTGGGTTCGCGCCGCGCCGCCGCAACATGCAGTACGACCTCCTGCCCGAGGCCGCCGCGTGACCACGGCCGGGATCCGCGTCCACGGGCCAACGTTCCGCGGCCGCCCGCGGCAGCTCGCCGCGGGCTCGTGAACCCCTCCCTCCGCGCAGTATAGTGGGCCAGGCAAGAGGAGCCCCCCTTCGATGTACGAGATCAATACCGACGACGATCACGCGATCATCTCGCTCCTCGTTTCGGGCGAGACGCCGCTCGACGAGATCGAGCGGTTCGTGACCGAGCTCGAGGCGGTCACGCTCGGCTATCGCGGCCGCGAGATCAAGATCCTGGCCGACATGCGCGCGTTCAAGCCGACCTCTTCGGTGGTCGCCGAGAAGCTGCAGAAGGTGCAGGAGTTCGGGCTCCAGAACGGGGTGGTGCGCGTCGCCGAGATCGTGGCGAGCGCGGCCGTGGCCACCCAGCTCAACATCGTGGCCAAGCGCAGCCAGACCCACCAAGTCCTGCGACGCTTCGCGGGCACCGAGCTCGGGGCGGCGCGGGAGTGGCTCATTAGCGGCGAGTCGCCGGCGTAGCGGCCCCGGCCCGCCGCTGCGGCTCAGAGCGCGCGCACGTCCTCGAAGCGGGTGCGGCCACCGATCTTCTCGTCATCGATGTCGAGCAGGATCGGGAGCGTGTACTGGTGCCAGTCGTCGTCGACGATGCGACGCACCAACACCGGGCCCTCCACATGGCGATACACGCACTCGACGAGCTCCATGATCACGTAGAAGCCGCTCGAGTTGCAGAACTCGAGCGACACGAAGTCGAGCACGGCCCGCAGGACCTCGGCCCGCTGCGCTTCGAGCACGCGAGCCAGCGCGTGGAGGTGGGGCTCGAGCTCCTGGAACGGGTTGTCCGCCCGGATCGCGCCCTCGAAGACGAGCCTCAAGGTACCGGCGTCGAGCGTCGCGACCGACTGGAACACGGTGGCGCCGCCGTCCATGATCTCGCCGTGGGCCAGGATCTTCAATTGGCCTCCAGGGCGTGCTCTGCTCGTATCGTCATGGTCTCCCCGTCGCGCCGTAGCGAGAGCCCGAACCGGTTCTCGCTGGCCAGGCGCAGCAGGCCTAGGCCGCCCTCGAGCTGCCGAGCGCGCCGATGGTGGATCGTGTCCCTCAGCAGCCCGCGGACGTCGGCGCTGTCGCTGATCTGCCGCACCCGCGCCTCCACCTCTGCATACTGGGCGTCGTCGACCTTGCTGCTCACCTCGACGACCAGCGCCTCGGCATCGACGCACACGTCGACGCGCAGCTCGGCCTCGACCGTGAGCGCGTGGGACAGCGCGTTGGTCACGAGCTCGGTCACCGCAACGTTGACCCGTCGGCAGAGGATGCGCTCGTAGAACATGCCCATCAAGTCGAGCAGATAGCCGCCGAGAATCCCCGCCAGATCACCCGTGACGTTGCCGGCGGGCGACAGCGACAGCGTCGAGCGAAACTGGGTCTTGGCCAGCCTCGCGCGCTCGGCGAGGATCCGATCGATCCCGTGGGCTCGCTCATCCATCGCGTTTCCTCATCACGAGTAGCGTGACATCGTCGGTGTCGCGCTCCCTGAACTCCTCGTAGTCGGCGAGGACGGCATCGACGATCTCTTGCGGCGAGCGCTGGCCATGCTGCTGGACCAGCCGATGAAGCCGCTGGGTGGTGTATGCGCGCCCGTTGGCGTCGCGGGCCTCGACGATCCCATCGGTGAACAGGCACACCAGATCGCCGGCCCCGAGCGGCAGCACGTCCTCGCTGAACGAGCGATCGCGCAGCCCGAGGAAGTGGTTGGGCCTGGCGAACAGCTGGAGCTCGCCCCCGCGGAGCACCAGCCCATAGCCACCGCCGCACACGTAGCGCAGCCCCTGCGGCTCGAACGCCACGAAGTTCACCGTGGCGTACTTGCGGATCTCACGCAAGAATTCGAGCGAGCGGTGATTGACCCACTCCACGATGCGCTGCGGGCTACCGAGCCGCTCGGTGACGCTCATGAACTGAGCCTTGAGGTAGCTCATCACCAGCGCGCTCGAGACCCCGTGCCCCGAGATGTCGAAGACGCCGATCGCAAAGCGATCGTCGGAGAGCCGAAAGAAATCGTAGTAGTCCCCGCCCACGGCCGACAGCTGGCGCTGGTGGACCGCGAGCTCCAGCTCCTGCGCCATTGCGGGCAGGATGCGGGGGAGCAGCGCCTTCTGCACCTGCGCCGCGACCTCCAGGTCCTCGTGGATCGTCTGGTAGGCGGCGGCGAGCTCCCGGTCGCGCTCATCGAGGCGCTCGTAGGCGAGGACGAGGTTGTCGGTGGTGGAGCTCCAGAACGCCTGCTCGCGCTCGAAGCTGCGCAGCAGCCCGCGGTACTTCCACAGCAGCCGCCTGCGCTCCGGGGCCTCGAGGCGCGCAACCGCTTCCTCGCTGCCGTGGGCCAGCAGCTGCTCGAGGCGCCTGGCGGCTCGCTCTTCGTCGCTCAATGGAATTCCACCTCGAGGAGGTTGGAGCCCTGATCATTGACCACGTCGACGTAGTCGATGTCGCCGGGCGCGAGCATTCCACCGATCAGCACGCCGCACTCCATCTGGCGCTGAAACGGGGTGGTCGAGCGCACCACCGCACGGCCGCGCTTCGGGTCGAAGTAGGCGAGCTCGAACGTCCCCACGCGCTCGGGAGGGCCCTTCACCACGCTGCGAAACCCGCCGCCTCCGGTCTGAAAGTGCAAGAAGTCCTGTCCGCGCGTGATGAGCTCGCGACCGGGACCGAGGTGATACCAGCCCTTCATCATCTCCATCCCTACCTTGACCAGGATGGGGCCGACCGCCGCGTAGTGGCGCACGACGAGCTCCTCGAGGGACCTCCACGCCGACAGTGGGTACCAGCGGTTGATCTCGAGCCCGTCGATGTAGCGCCTGGCGTCGCGGCCGATCACGATCTTCAGGCTCTGGCACGCTTGTGCGTACCCCATCATCAACGAGCCATGGACGAGCAGCCCGTCGTCCTCGGTCGCGGTGGTCTCGCTCATGCGCTTGCCGGCGGGGATGCCTGAGCCGCGAGCACCCCGATGAGCGGCGTGCTGCGATAGCCGAGCCGCACCATCCCGGGCGACACCGCCGACTCGCAGTACTCCGGCAGCTCGGCGGCAAACGGGATCTCGGGGGTGTACGGGGTCAGCCCGGCCTTGGCCAGGCGCAGCAACCAGCTGTCGAGGGTCTCGTGTCGCTCGCAGCGCAGCCGATCGCTCGAGCCGAAGATGTCGCGGAGCTCGCGACCGAAGAACCGCTCCTTGATCGACAGCCGCACCTCGGCCGACAGCCCCGACTCGTCGATCAGGTCGAACACGGTGCCGAAGTGGCGCCAGCACGCGTCGAAGCGGGTGGGCAGGTGCTCGGAATCATGGTCGGCGTGGGGCTCCACCAGCGTCAGCAAGAGCGGCTGAAGCTCGCGCGCCAGGCCGCTGAGCAGCCGCGTACGGTGCTCGCGATCGCCGAGCTCATGGGTGGTGTGGTGCAGCGCGAACGCCGAGTTGATGACGATGTCGTCCGCGCCCGCAACGCGCCGGATCTCGCCGAAGTCTCGTGGGGTCAGCTCCTCGAGCCGCGCGCACAGCGGGTAGAACGGAATCCGCACCCCCAGGCGCTCGCTCGTGCGTCGCAGCCAGCTCGCCGCGTCGCGCAGGTTGTCGACGTCGGGGTCGAGCGCGAACACCCTCAAGCAGCGCAGCGTCTCCGAGCGGCGCACGAGCGCTTCGACGAGGTCGACGACCTGCGCGCCCTTGCCGATGCCGATCTCGAACAGCGAGGCCTCCTCGTGGCCGGCGAGCGCGTGAACGTGGCACTGGTTGGCGATGTCGTGGGCGGCGCTCACCTGGGGATAGGCCGCCCTCATCTGATAGAAGAGCTCGATCTGCGGGATGTCGAAGCGCTGGAGATAGATGTTCTTCGCCTCGACGAGCCGACGATCGAGCCGCCTCAGCAGCGGCTCGGCCACGAGGTGCCCGAGTAGCTCCTCGTTCGACAGGGCGATGTCGACCTTGGGCTGGAGGAACCCATGGAGGACCTCCTTGGCCAGCGCGCTCTGCCGACGAATGATCGCCTGACAGGCCGCGAGCAACGATGGGTAGCTGGACCAAAACGGAACGGGTTCCGCTCCCCCCGACACGAACCGCGCTCCACCGCGCAGCAACGGCGGGGAGGTGGGCAGAGGGTCCACCCCGGCCCCCTTGGCGTTCGAGTCGAACAACGTGAGCCGCGCTGCCCCCTCGGCTACGGACTCGATGTTCTTGGCGTGCCCGACCCCCATCGTAGCGAATTAAATGTCAGTCAGAATACACACCTTCGTCAAGCGGGATTCTGGGCCCGCGGGTTGGCGCGGGCTCTCGGGGTCAGGCAGACTTCAGTCCGCTTCGGCCCGTGACCCCCCAAAACGACCCGTCTCCCGTCCGGACCAGCAGGATCTCCAGTCTTCGGCGTGATGCGCGCAATTTCTCGCGCGTGGTGAAGCTGAGCCACACGATCTTTGGCCTACCCTTCGCCCTCGCCGCGATTGCCCTGGCGCACCCCGTGGCGCTCGCGCAGGGCCACGCGGGGGTGACCTGGTCCCGCCTCGCCTGGATCGTGCTCGCCTTCACTGGAGCGCGGGCCGCGGCCATGGGGTGGAATCGGATCATCGACCGCCGCTTCGATGCCCAGAACCCGCGCACGGCCGACCGGGAGATCCCCCGCGGAGTGCTCTCGCTGGGCGCGGCCGCGGCGTTCACCGTCGCCTCGGCCGCCGTGTTCGTCGTTGCCGCCGTCGCCCTCGGTCCGATCCCCGCGCTCCTCGCCGGTCCGTGCTTGGTAGTGGTGCTCGGCTACAGCCTGTTCAAGCGCTTCTCCTGGACCAGCCACGTGATCCTCGGCGTGGCGCTCGCGCTGGCGCCGGGCGGAGCGTTCATCGCCATCACCGGCAGCTTCGCCTCGTGGTGGATCCCGGTGCCCTTGATGATCGCCGTCGCCACCTGGGTCGCCGGGTTCGATGTGCTCTACAGCCTGGCCGATGCCGACTTCGATCGGGAGCACGGCCTGCACTCGATCCCCGCGCGCTTTGGCGTGCGCGGTGCTCTATGGATCTCCGGCGCGCTCCACGTGGGCACCGTCGCGTCGCTGCTGGCCCTGCATGGGATCGCCGGGCTCGGCCTCGCGCATGCCGTGGGCGTGGGCGTCGTCCTCGTGATCCTGGCGTACGAGCACTGGATCGTGCGCCCAGACGACCTCAGCCGCCTCGACAAGGCCTTCTTCGACCTCAACGGCTACGTCTCGATCGGCTATCTGGTGGCGATGCTGGTGGAGGTGGCGGTTTGACTTCGCGGCCAACCCTTTCCATGCTCCACGGACCCCGCATGCTCGCCCCCGTGCGCCTCCTCCCGCCGCTGGCCACCCTGGCGCTCGGCCTGTGCCTTGCCCAGCCCGCCGCGGCGGCGGTCGAGGCGAGCAGTGAGGCTGCGCTCGAGGCCGATGCGGGCGAGTCCGAGCGGGGGTCCGAGCTGGGCCCCGGCATCAGTGATCCGCGCAAGCGCAGAGCGCCTCGCACCCACCGCTTCCGCCTCGGCTTCCAGATCGACTACGTGCGCCTCACCGCGGCGATGGACGAGGACGGAGTCACGCAGCGCTTCCACTACCTGCCGCTCCAGCTCGATTTCGCCTACCAAGTCCAGCTGCTCGAGTACTTCATGCTGCGACCCAGCCTCGCGCTCGGGGCCAACCCCGCCAACACGCTCGAGGCGATGCCGGTCGTGGTGCACCCGCAGCTCTACGGCGGCTACCAGGGCCGCGCGATCGGGGCCGCGCTGGGCTACGAGTACCTGCACCCGTTCCCCGTGCGCAAGGACGTGATCAGCGACACCCGCGGGGGCCTCGGCCAGCCGATCATCACCGCCAACCACGCGGTGCGGGTCGAGCTCTCCTATACCACCCGGGTCGATCGCGGTGCGCTCGCGTTTGCCCTGCGCCTGGGCGGCCTCAAGAGCCACATCCAGCACTACGATCTCGACAGCCGCGGCTGGCGATTCTTCGTCGGCCTCAACGCGGGCTGGTATTTCGGCGACGGCAACAAGTCCGCCGAGCGCGAGCGCGAGCGACGAGAGCGTCGCCGCGATCGCAAGCGCCGCTAGTCCCCTTCCCTAGGGACACCCCTAGCCCCCTGCGCGCCGCATGCTCGCGCGCGCGGGGCTGTGGTAATCCTTCGCTCGGCCGGCCGCCATCCGAGCGGTCTGCGGAGGGATTCCATGAACAAGCCACTGATGCAGGGCGCCGTCGCCGACCTGATCCAAGCGATCGGCAACACCCCCATCGTCCGTCTGAACCGAGTCGCGGAGGGCATCGAATCCGAGATCTACGTGAAGATGGAGTCCCTCAACCCCGCGGGCTCGATGAAGGATCGGGTCGGCCTCAACATCATCCGCGACGCCGAAGAGCGCGGGATGCTGGGCCCTGGCGGCACGATCATCGAGGCGACCTCCGGCAACACGGGCGCCGGCCTGGCGATGGTGGCCGCGATTCGCGGCTACAAGTGCATCTTCGTGATGCCCGACAAGATGTCGAGCGAGAAGGTCGATGCGCTGCGCGCCTACGGGGCCAAGGTCGTCATCTGCCCCACCGCCGTCGAGCCCTCCGACCCGCGCAGCTACTACTCGGTGGCGCGCAAGATCGTCGAGGAGACCCCCGGGGCGTTCTACGCCAACCAGTATCACAACCCCGCCAACCCCGAGGCGCACTACCTCAGCACGGCGCCCGAGATCTGGGAGCAGACCGGCGGTGGCTTCGACGTGTTCGTGAGCGGCATGGGCACCGGCGGCACCTTGTCGGGCTGCGGGCGCTACTTCAAGGAGCGCAACCCCGACGTGAAGATCGTGGGCGTCGATCCGATCGGCTCGCTCTACTACGAGTACGTGAAGACGGGCCGGCTGACCAAGGCGTTCTCGTACTACGTGGAGGGCATCGGCGAGGACTTCCTGCCCTCGACCATGAACCTCGACATCCTCGACGACGTGGTCCAGGTCGACGATCGCGAGTGCTTCATGATGACGCGCGAGCTCGTGCGTCGCGAGGGCATCTTCTGCGGCGGCTCGTGCGGAGCCGCCGTGGTGGGCGCGATCAAGTACGCCCGCCAGCTCAAGGAGCCCAAGCGGCTGCTCGTGCTGCTGCCCGACAGCGCGCAGAAGTACCTCAGCAAGATCTTCAACGACGAGTGGATGCGCAGTAACGGGTTCCTCTCCGAGGACGATACCGAGGGCACCGTCGCGCACCTGCTCAAGTCCAAGCAGGGCCGGCTGCTCACGATCGGCGCCACCTCCACCGTGCGCGAGGCGGTGCGCATCCTCAAGGAGCACGGCATCAGCCAGCTCCCCGTGCTCGACGACAACGGCCGCCACTGTGGGGTGGTCTCGGAGCTCGACCTCCTCAACCACCTCGTCGAGAACGAAGGCGACCCCGACACCCACCTCGATCGCCTGATCTCCTCCGACTACGCCACCGTCACGCCCCACACGCGGCTGCAGCTGCTCAAGCACATCTTCAACGACGCGAAGGTCGTGCTCGTGGTGGACAACGACAAGGCGGTCGGCATCCTCACCAAGATCGATCTCATCGACTACATCTCGCAGAGCAAGCGCGCCTAGCCGCTGCGCACACCAAGAAGAGAGCACACCATGGCCGAGTACGAGCATGACCCCGCGCACGGCGAGCTTCGGCTCGAGACCCTGCTGATCCACGGCGGACAGGCGCCCGAGCCGGTGACCGGCGCCGTGATGCCGCCGGTGTTCCAGTCGTCCACCTATGCCCAGCGCGGCCCGGGAGAGCACACCGGCTTCGAGTACAGCCGCACGCACAACCCCACCCGCTTCGCGCTCGAGCGAGCGCTGGCCGCAGCCGAGGCCGGCCGCTTTGGCTACTGCTTTGGCTCGGGCTGCGCTGCGACCACGGCGGTAATCCAGCTGCTCGACGCGGGCGACCACGTGGTGGCGGCCGACGACCTCTACGGCGGCACCGTGCGCTTGTTCGATCGCGTGATGGCGCGTCGCGGCCAGACGTTCACCTACGTCGATCCCACCGATCCCCAGCGCATCGCCGACGCGCTGCGACCGAACACCAAGCTCGTGTGGATCGAGACCCCGAGCAACCCGCTGCTCAAGCTCACCGACATCGCGGCGGTCGCGGAGCTGTGCCACGAGCGCGGCGTGCTCTTGGCGGTCGACAACACGTTCCTCTCGCCCGTGCTGCAGCAGCCGCTCGAGCACGGGGCCGACATCGTGATGCACAGCACCACGAAGTACATCGGGGGGCACTCGGACGCGGTGGGGGGCGCCCTCGTCGTGCGCGACCCCGAGCTGGCCGAGCGACTGGCGTTCATCCAGAACTCCTGTGGAGCGGTGCCAGGGCCCCAGGACTGCTACCTCACCCTGCGCGGGCTCAAGACCCTGCACCTACGCATGGAGCGACACGAGAGCAATGCGCGGCGCATCGCTTCGTACCTGGAGGCGCAGCCGAAGGTCGGTCGCGTGATCTACCCGGGGCTGGCGAGCCATCCGCAGCGGGCGCTCGCGGAGCGGCAGATGCGAGGGGCGGGCGGGATGATCTCGCTGGTCCTCGAGGGGGGGCTCGAGGCTTCGCGGCGGTTCTTGACGGGGATGAGTGTGTTTACTCTGGCGGAGAGCTTGGGGGGGGTGGAGAGCCTGATCGAGCATCCGGCGATCATGACGCATGCTTCGGTGCCGGCGGAGAAGCGGGCGATGTTGGGGATCGATGATGGGTTCATTCGGATTAGTGTGGGGGTTGAGCATGTGGAGGACTTGTTGGGGGATTTGGAGCGGGCGTTGGCTCGGGTTTGAGCTGGGGGGGTAGTCGAGGAGGGTTGGGCGGAG
>JBFIJN010000060.1:0-25510 GCA_041600735.1 Nannocystaceae bacterium | reverse complement strand
GTGGCTCGAGACCTTCCTCCGCCGCGTCGCCCCGCTCGCCCACCCGCTCGTGCTCGGCGGCCTCGCGCTGGCGATCGGCGTGGGCGCGGTGATCAAGGAGCGCAGAGCAGCGCACGAAGAGCGCGCGCTGGCGGTGGGCTGGGCCAACGAGGGCCTCGCGCGCGTAGGGCCGCACGCCCGCGCCGGCTTGCTCAAGACCGACATGCTGATCCGCCCCGCCGTGTTGGTCGACGCGCGACGCAGCCGGCCCGCCGAGCTCGTGTTCCCCGGCGTTGCGCTCGGGCCCGTGCTCCACGGGTGGTTCGCGCTCGACGACGACGCGGCCAAGCAGCGCGCGCGCGGGCGCCATGCGATCCGCATCGAAGCGGCGGGCGCAGACGGTGAGCGCACGACGCTGGCCTCGTTCCGCCTGCCCCACCGCCCGGGTCGCCATGCGATCGAGCTCGACACGAGCGAGCTCGCGGGGACGCGCATGGATCTCCACGTGGTCATCGAGTCCGAGGGTGACTCGCCGCCTCCGCTCGGCTTCGACCTCGAGCTAGGAGCGCCGCCATGAGCACGCCAACGCTGTCGCGAAGGGTGGCGCGGGGGCTGCTCGGCACGGTGGCCGCGGTGGCTCTCGTGGAGTGGATCGCGAGCGCCGTGGTCTACCGGCCGGCGCTCTCGCCGAGCGACTGGGAGGCCGCCGCGAGCACCGTGACCGCGCTGCCGCAGGACGAGCCCGTGTGGCTCGGCACGCCATGGCTGGGCCCGCGCGCACGCCTGCACCTGCCCCGCCTCGCGCGCTGGGACGCCGTCGCCCCGCCGGATCTACGCGGAGCACCGCGCTTTCACGTGCTCGGGCGCGACGGCGACGCGTGGGCGCCCACGCTGCAGGCCGACCTCGAGGACCTGCCTCCGCCTGCACTGGTGAGCACGCGCGCGCTAGGGGGCCTGGCGCTCTACAGCTACGAGCAGCCAGCGGCCGGCACGATGCTGGCGGGGTTCGTCGAGAGTGCGCGCGCGCTGCAGCTCGAGACCGACCAGGGCGGGTGCCGAGCGAGCGGGACGAGCTGGCGCTGCGACGGCGGCCGCGTGGAGCTCGCGACGATCGAGGTGGGCTACCGACCGCGCCGCTGCTTGAAGCTCGAGCTCGACGACGGCACCACGGTGCGACTGCGCTACCCCGGCATGACCACCGGCAACGTCTTGCGCGGCCACCTCGGCGTGCACGATTTCAACGCCCGCCTGCGCAGCGACGCGCCGGTGCGCGTGCGCGTGCTCGTGGATGGCCAGCGCGCAGCCCAGTGGCTCGTGAGCGACGCCCAAGGCTGGTGGCCATTCGCCGTGCACACCGAGCCGGGCACCCACGATGTGGAGCTCGAGCTGAGCCCCGCCACGCGCGGCACGTGGCAGCGCGGGGGCTACGATGGCGGGCAGCTCCACGCCCCGTGCGTCGAGCTGCGCGCGCTACAGGAGGGGGCACCGTGAGGGAGTCCGAGATCAGCACGGCCCCGATCCCCGTGCAGGGGCCCGACCCGGTCGTCGAGCCGCGCCGTCGCTTTCCTCGCCCGCCCGCGGCATGGTGGCTGGCGCTCGCGCTGGGCCTGCTGACCGTCGTGCTGCTCGCGCGGGGCCACCGCGACGTGGGCTACGTGCGCGACGAAGGGATCTACTTCGAGGCCAGCCGCAGCTACGCCGCGTGGGTAGCCGAGGTCGCCGAGCATCCGAGTCGGATCTCGGATCGCAAGCTTCGCGATCAGCGATTTGCCAGCAACCACGAGCACCCGGTGCTGATGAAGACGCTGGCGGGGCTCTCGGCCCGCGCGTTCGCGGCCCCTCCCGCGGGCGAGCCGACCACGCCCCTCCCCGCGGGCTCGAGCGGCGGCATGCCCGAGGGCGCGGCCATGCGCCTGCCCGCGCAGCTGCTCGCGGGCCTCGGCGTGGCGCTGCTGTTCTTGGTGGGCTACGCATGGGGCGGCCTCGGAGCGGGCCTGCTCGCGGCGGGGTGGTTCATCTTGCTGCCGCGCGTGGCCTTCAACGCCGGCTTGCATGCCTTCGACGTCCCCGTGGCCGTGGCCTCGCTCGGGGTGGCGCTGGCCTACCGCGCCGGCCTACGCCGCCGCGCGTGGGGCGTGGCCGTGGGTCCGCTGCTCGGGATCGCGATCGCCATCAAGCACAACGCGCTGTTCTTGGGCCCGCTGCTCGCGCTCCACTACTACGCCTGCCTCGCCTGGGGTCGCTGGCGACACGGCCACGCGATCACGCGCGCGCAGTGGCTGCCGCTACCGCTGGTGAGCATGGCCGTGCTCGCGCCGCTCGTTGCCTTCGCGCTGTGGCCGTGGATCTGGAGCGACACCACCGCGCGCCTGCTCGAGTACTTCGATTTCCATCGCCAGCACTCCTGGTACAACATGGAATTCCTCGGGCACAACTACAACCAACCGCCGATGCCCATGTCGTACGCGGCGGTGATGACCTGGGCCACCGTGCCCACCGTGCTGTTGCTGCTCGCCGCGCTCGGCCTCGGCCTCGGGGTGCGCAACGAGCTGCGAGCCCCCGCCCACGCACCCACCGTGGCCCCGCGCTTCGCGTTCCCGCTGCCCGAGGGCTGGTCACGGCTCGACGCGGTGTGGCTGGGCTTGCTCGGCCTGTTTCCCATCGCGCTCATCAGCCTGCCCAGCACGCCGATCTTTGGCGGCACCAAGCACTGGATCACCGCCTACCCGTTCTTGGCCCTCGCGGCGGTCGTGGCCTGGCGCGAGCTGTGGCGCGCGGTGGAGGCCCCGCCCCGCTACGCCCGCGCGCTCTCGGTCGGGGCGCTCGCGCTGTGCCTCGGGCCCTCGGCGATCGCGACCATCGACGGGCACCCGTACAATCTCTCGCAGTACGCTCCGCTCGCCGGAGGCCCGCGGGGCGCGGCCGATCTCGGCCTCAATCGCGGGTTCTGGGGGCACGCCATGCACGAGCTATGGCCCACGCTCGAGCAAGCGCCGGGGCCGATCCAGCTGCACGACATGCACGAGCTAGCGCGTCAGCAGTATGAACGCGAGGGGCGCTGGCCCGCCCACCTCGCGCCCGGCCCCGCGCGCAGCATTCGCTCGGGCTTGTTGTTCTACGAGCTCCACATGACCGCCGACGAGATCAACCTGTGGGAGCGCCTCGGAACGACCGCGCCCGCGCAGGTGCTGAGCCTCGACGACGTGCCGCTCACGAGCTTGTACGTGGAGCCGATCGAAGACCCGCACTCGCGTCACTGATGGCGCTCGAATGGCGCTCGCGCGCCGCGACCCGCGATCACCGACCGCGGCCCGACGAACCCAACCCGCGCAGCTGCTTCAGCGCCGCCTCGGCGCGCGCCCGGGAGGCCGCCTTGCCGTCCGCGTCGATGCGCGGGTCGGCGTCGAGGGTAGCGAGCGCCTGCTCGTAGGCCTCGATCGCACGCTGCGTATCGCCGGTGATCATGTACGCCTCGCCCAGGCTGTCGTGCGCGTTCGAGGACTCGGGGAACACGATCGCGATCAGCTGCAGGAGCGCGATGGCCCGCGCTGGATCGCTACCCAGCATGCGATACGCGAGGAGGTTGGCGATCCGCTCGTCCTCGGCGGCACCCTGCGGGTCGAGACGCACCTGCTCGCGCCACACCGCGACGGCGTCGGCGAGCCGATCGGCCTCCAGCTCGAGCAGCGGATGCCGGACGGTGTCCGCCAGGCGGGGGAACGTGCGCGCTGGCTGCCCGCCCGAGGTCGATTGCAGCCCGCCGCTCGCGTCGGGTCGCAGGGTCTCGCCGCTGTCGCGCGCGATCACCGCATCGGCAGCGATCGGGACCAGCTCGCCAGCCACCCCGAACACCGCGCGCCGCACCAGCTTGCCGTCGACCTCGGCCACGACGAACGGCAGGCGACCGTCGAGGTAGCGCCCGACGAGCCGCACGCGATCCTCCGGCGCCATCGCGAATCTCACGACCTGCGGATCCGCGCCTGGCCAGCCGTACTCGGCGAACACCGCCCGCTCGAGCTCCGAGAAGATGCGAAAGCCGTTGTTCGAGTTCGCCATCACGACGAGTCCATATCCGCCGTCGAGGCTGACCACCGCGTTCGCCTGGAAGCCCTCGTCGTCGCCCCCGTGGCCGAACAAGCGCGCCCCGTTGCGCGTGGTGAGGAACACCCCGAGTCCGGTCGCGTCGCCGCCGTCACCGATGTCCATGACCTTCGTCGTCATCGCCAGCGCGATCGCCTGCGAGATCCGCGATGAGCGGCCCTCCCGCGCGAGCGCGAGCTCGGCGAAGAAGCGCGCGAGATCCGAGGGCGTCGTCCATAGCCCGGCCGCCGCCATCTCGGGGTACAGGTGACGCTTCCCGGCGATCACGTGGCCGTCGTAGTCGTGCCCCGCCGCCGCGTGGACCCGCCGACTCGCCGGCAGCGGCTGCTCGTAGCTGCTGTGCGCCATCCCGAGCGGCGCCAGCACCAGCGAGTCCAACACCTCGGGATAGGGCCTCCCCGAGCGCTCGCTCAGCACCAGCTGCGTGATCGTGGTGCCGCCGCCCGAGTAGCGGAAGCTCGTGCCCGGCGCGAGGTCGACGCGGACCGCCTCGGTGTTCGCGGGCGGCTCACCATCGAGGACCTGCTGCACGCTCGGCACCTCCTCGCCCGCCGCGTAGCCGGGGAAGCCGTGCACCGTCGTGCCCGCGGTGTGACTGAGGAGCTGGCGCAGCGTCACCGGGGTCGCGCGCGTCAGCTCGTTCTCGGGCAGCTGCCAGCCGCGGAGCTGCGTGTTGATCGGCTCGTCGAGCGCGAGCGTGCCTTCGGCCGCTGCGGTCAGCACCGCGAGCGCGTTGACCGACTTGCTGATCGAGCCCGCCTGAAACAGCGTCGTCTCGCTTGCCCTCGCCCCGGTGTCGACGTCGGCCAGCCCATACGCGCGGGCCCACACGAGCTCGTAGCCCTCGAACACCGCCACGCTGACCGCCGGCACCTGGTGCTCGCGCATGCGCTCCTCGAGCGTGTAGCGCAGCTCCTCCCCCACGACCTGGACCGCGGGCAGCAGCCCGCTCTCGATGCGAGCGATCCGCGAGGCGGGATCGCCCTCGGGCCCCCGCGTGGTCGCGCCCTGCGGCCGGGCGCACCCGACCGCGAGGCCGAGCAAGACCGAGACCGCGAGCCGTGATGGCCAGCGCTTGGGCTTCAGCTGCATCCGTGTCGCCTCACCGAAGCCGCGCCCGGCCGGCCTCACTGCGCCGCCGCACGCCCCGCCCCCGCGCCCGCGTCCGAGGCCTCGGCATGGGTGCGCAGCACGTGATCACGCACCTCTTCGGGCAGCCGGCCCTGCCGCGCGAACCACACGAGCGCATCCCGCACGGCATCCCGCACGGAGCCGGGCTGATACCCGAGCTCGCGCTGCGCCTTGCTGGTGTCGGCGTGTCGTCGCATGCGCAGCACCCCGATCGCGCCCGGCGTGAGTCGCTGCGGCAGCTTGGGGAACACCTTGGCCAGCGAGCCCGCGTAGAGCCCGGTGATGCTCGCCATCAGCCACGGCGGCACCTTGAGCGTGACGGGGGGAAGGCCGCTGACCTCGGCGAACATCTCCACCAGCTCCTCGAGCGTGTGAAAGTGCGTGCTGCAGATGTACTTCTGCCCCGGTCGCCCGTGCTCCATCGCCAGCATGTGGCCCTTGGCGATGTCGCGGCCGTTGACGAAGTCGAAGCCGCCCGGGATGAACGCGCGCAGCTTGCCGTGGGTGTAGTCGACCAGCGTCCGGCCCATGCGCGAGGGGAGGTAGTCCCACGCGCCAATGCATGCGCACGAGGTCACGATCAGCGCGTCGAGCCCCTCGACCACGCACTTGAGCAGCTCGTGCTCGGCCAGCGCCTTGGTGTGGGCATAGGGCATCACATCGCCGAACGGATAGAACGGCCGCTCCTCGTGGCTCGGGAGCGAGGGATCATCCACGTCGTAGCCGGTCGCGGAGAACGAGCCGGTGAGCACGGCCCGCGCCACCCCGTTCTCGAGGCTCGCCCGCAGCACGTTGCGCGCACCGATCACGTTGATGTCGTAGAGCTCGCGCTGCTCACCCGCGCTCGCGTTGAGCGTGCTGACCTTCGC
The DNA here is from genome assembly GCA_041600735.1 of Nannocystaceae bacterium. Classification (GTDB taxonomy): domain Bacteria; phylum Myxococcota_A; class Polyangia; order Nannocystales; family Nannocystaceae; genus Paraliomyxa. The sequence goes on along the minus strand of JBFIJN010000060.1, from coordinate 19,430 downwards.
CGCCACATGGAACACCCGCGCGCAGCCCTTGGTCGCGCGCAGCATCGCGTCGTAGTCGCGCAGATCACCCTCGACGCGCTCGACGTCGAGCCCGTCGAGCGCGAGGTTGTTGGCCCCGGGCTGCACCAGGCAGCGCACCTCGTGCCCCTCGTCGAGCAGCGCGTGCACCACGTGTGCACCCACGTGGCCGCTGCCGCCGGTCACGAAGACCTTGCCCCTGGGAATGCTCTGGTTCTTGGAATCCATGGAAATCAAATGCTCCTCGACCACGCCCGTTAGCGCTGCGACTCGCCGGTCAGCGAGGCCGCCCGCTCGGACAACCATTGCGGGCTCACCACACGCGACACCAGCTCGCGAGCCCTGGGCGAGCGGATCAAGCGGACGAAGGCCTCCCCGGCCCAGAACTTGGGCAGGGTCTGCACGCCCGTGAAGGCGCGGTAGCGCGCCTGCTGCAGCGTCGTGAGCCCGGTCGACGGATCGAGGCCCGCGAGCACCTCCGCGGCGACCTTGCCGCTCTCGATCGCAAACCCGATCCCCTCGACCGACCCCGGGCACACCAGCCGCGCCGCCTCGCCGCACCACAGCGCGTGACGCTCGGCGATCGGCCCCACGCTCGTGGTGACGGTGGCCGGGTGGCCCATCCACTTGCCGACCTGCTCGGCGTCGCGGAGCGCATCGGGGAAGTGATCGTCGAGCAGCTCTTGGAACAGCGCCTTGAGCCGCCCGGCATGGCGACCCGCTTCGGGGATCGTGAGCCCGATGTTGACCACGCCGCCCGGCTCCGGGAACGCCCACAGGTAGTAGCCATCGAGGCGCTCGTCCCAGATCATCACGCCCTCGTCGGAGGCGGGCAGCTTCACGCCCTTCCACCAGCCCATCAGCGTGCGAATGCCGTAGCGCGTGCTGCGATCTTCGACCTCGAAGCGCGAGGGCGAGCCGTTGGCGCACACCACCAGATCGGCCTCGTGGGTGCCCTGGTCGGTCACCACGCCGCGCACCTGCCCGGAGTCGTCACGCTGCAGCGCGGTGACCTTGGTGTTGTCTTGGAAGTCGGCCCCAGCTTCCTGAGCCGCGCGCACGATCGTGTGATCGAAGATCACGCGCGGCACCACCCACGCCCCCTTCGAGCCGCGTAGGTGCACCTTCTGCCCGCCCGGCCCGACACAGGTGACCCCGGCCATGAGCAAGTGATGGGGCGTAATCGCGTCGAGCAAGCCGAGCTTCTCGAGCACGACCACCGCGTGGGGGGACAGGCCGCTTCCGCACACCTTCACGCGCGGATATACCGACTTGTCGAGCATCACCACGTCCGCGCGCCCGCTCCTGGCCAGCACCAACGAGCACGTACTGCCCGCGGGCCCCGCTCCGATGACGATGATCTTGGTGCGTCGCACGGCCCCACTTCTAACACTGGCCGCAGCGGCATAGGTGCGCGTCAGGCCGGCAATAGTGACGCCGCGCACCCTCCCCGCCCCCACGAAAAGAGCCGTGGGCGATCGGCCCACGGCTCCAGTTGCAGCGGCCGTCCCGGCGGAGCCGCGGCTACTTGGCGCTGCGCTCGTCGCCGCGCTCGTCGCCACGGGCCTGGGCCTCCATGCGCGAGACCGCCCCCATGCTCAGCTCGTCGACGTTGGGGTTCATGCCGCCCGAGGGGCTGCTGATCCACGAGCCGACCTTCTTGTAGTGCACGCCGTAGGCGAACCCGAACACCAGGCCGTAGAGGCAGATCCACGGGAAGATCGACCCGTTGCCGAGCACGTGGACGAAGCGGATCGCCATGTCGGGCGTGCTCGCCACGCTCTGCACGTAGCCGCTGACGAAGCACGCCACACCGCCCAGGATCATCAGGCCGGAGTAGAGGTTGGTGTGCGTCAGCTTGCCCCACAAGCGACCGCGGTCGTCCTGGCGGAAGTACTCGAGGCTGATGCGCACCAGCGAGTGGCTGACGAGGTAGATGCCGGCCAGCGCGCCATCGAACGGCATGTAGGGCAGGATCGCGTAGAAGACCGCGAACATCCCCAGGTAGACCACCAGCGCGTAGAGCTGCGCGGGGTGGATCTTCACGTTCTCGAGGTGCGGAGCGCAGCGCACCACCTTGGATTCCTTGCTCGTGTAGCGCACCCCGAGGCGGCTCCCGAACGCGCTGCGAGTCGGACGACCCCAGCAGCACCCGTACACGAAGCAGCCCAAGCGAGCGATCGCCTCGCCGAGCGGCATCGCGAACGCGGGCGCGTCGAGCACCCGCAGGATCGGTACCCCCGCCAGGTAGCTCACCGCGATCAGGCCCACGGTGCCGCCCGCGATCCCGCCGTGCAGCATGTAGCCGGGCTTGATGAGCGTGGCGAGCGGGCGGCGAAACAGCTCGCGCCACTCGAGCATCACGCTGGCGGCGCGCAGGCCGACCAGCACCGCGGGCACCACCAAGAACAGGTAGAGCTTGGCGATGTAGACCACGTCCATGCCCTGCATGGCGTCGAACCATAGCGAGACGGCAAAACCGGTCGCGAAGGCCGTACCCGCGAGGAAGGCATAGGTGGTGAACAGCCAGTTCCCCAGCCGGAACAGCACGGTGCGGTTGTGGAAGTCGAGAACCCAGGTCGAGAAGAACCCTCGCCCCGTGGCCTCGTGCTGAGTCGTAGTCGTCGTCGGCATGTGCGCGTTTCGATCCCGGCCGGACATTAGTCGAAGATGAAGCCTAGAGGCCAACCAGGCGCGCAAAATCTATGTGACACCGCCCACGATGAAGGGGGGTTTGCGCCATTTACCAGGCGGGTGGTATCGTATTTGCGTTTGTCGGAGCTCGAGCCAGCGGCCGCGCATACGCCTGCACGTTCACCTGCGCACGTGCATGCACATGAGCACGACCACGATCACGATCACGATCACGATCACGATCACGACTCCGAGGAAGACGACGATGGCGAGCCGCAGTCCACGGGCTTCCTGCCGATCTCGCTCGCGATCTCGCTGTTCGTGACCGGTCTCTTCGTGCTCGGCCTGATCCCCGGCGTGACCTGCGGGTAGTCGTCCCGCTTGCCGGGCCGTTTGCTGGCCCGGTCGCCGGCTCGCGGGCCCGGTCGCCCGCCCCACGACCGTCGCCGCGCTCGTAAGCCGCCCCACGCCGCTCACGAGCGCCAAATCGGTGTCGATCCCCCAGACGCCCATGCTCGTACGCGGAGAGCCGCATGCAACGCCTTCGTCACGCTGCCTTCCTCGCCGCCCTGGCCCTCGCCCCCGCCTGTAGCCACGGCGACACCAGCGCCGCCACCTCGTCCCCCGAGACGCCCTCGGCCCACGCCGAGCTCGACTGGGCGAGCTGGGAGCCCGCGAGCTTCGAGCGCGCCAAGCAAGACGATCGGATCATCCTCATCAACGTGGTCGCCAGCTGGTGTCACTGGTGTCACGTGATGGACGAGGAGACGTATGCCGATGCGGAGATCGCCGCGCTGCTGGCCGAGCACTTCGTGACCATCCGCGTCGACTCCGATGCGCGGCCCGATGTCGCCGAGCGCTACCGCGAGTGGGGCTGGCCCGCCACCGCGTTCCTCACCCCCGATGCGCAGCAGGTGCTCGCGCTGCGCGGCTACAAGCACCGCGACAAATTCGAAGCGCTGCTGCGCGAGCTCATCGCCGATCGCGACTCGGGCAAGCTGGCCTCGCGCACGCAGCCCCCCGAGGAGCCGCGCCCGGTCGACGGCGCGCTGGGCCCGGTGCTCGCGCGCGCGACGGCGCAGCTCGACGGCTTCCACGACGATGCGCTGGGCGGCTGGGGCGAGCGCCAGAAGTACCCGTTCCCCGCGCCGCTCGAGCACGCGCTGCTGCGCGCGCGCGTGCATGCCGAGCCCCGCTGGCTCGCGCGAGCCGAGCTCACGCTCCGCAACGAGCAGAAGATCATCGATCCCGTGTGGGGTGGCGTCTACCAGTACTCGGTCAAGGGGGACTGGGAGCACCCGCACTACGAGAAGATCACCGCGATCCAAGCGGGTGCGATCGAGAACTACGCCATGATGGCGCGGGTGACCGGCGACGAGCGCTGGATCACCCCGGCGCGCCAGGTGGCAGGCTACATGCTGGGGATGATGCGCGCGCCCGAGGGCGGGTTCTACACCAGCCAAGATGCCGATCTGCGCCGCAAGGGCCAGCCCACCGTGCTCGGCGAGCAGTACTACGGCATGGGCGATGCGGAGCGCCGCGCGCTGGGCCTGCCGATCATCGACACGCACGTGTACGCCGATCTCAATGGCGTGATGATCCGTGCGCTCGTGGAGCTCTACGCCGCCACCGGCGACCCCGAGGTGCTCGCCGCGGCCGTAGGCACCGCCGAGCAGCTGCTTCGCACCCACCGCACGGAGGCGGGCGCGTTCCTCCACGACGCGGGCGATGATCCGGCGGGGCTGTTGTTCCTGCGCGACCAGGCCGCGATGGGCTTTGGCATGCTGGCGCTCTACCGCGCCACCGGCGAGGCGCGCTGGCTGCAGGCCTCGAGCGAGGTCGCGAGCTTCATGCGTGAGAAGCTCGAAGACCCGCAGCACGGGGGCCTGTTCGCCCACACCGAGGACCCGGCCGCGGTCGGCGTGTTCGCGGTGCGGCGCAAGCCGGTCGAGGAGAACGGCTTGGCCGCGCGCTTCTTGATCGAGCTGCACCGCCACCTCGACGGCGATGGGCGCATCGCGACCCCGTACCGCGAGGCCGCCGAGCGGGCGCTGGCGGCCGTGGGTCAGGCCAAGACGATCGAGAACGAGGGGCGCATCATCGGGCAGCTGCTGCTGGGGCTCGAGGACGTGCTCACGCCGATCGTCGACGTGACCATCGTCGGGCGCCCCGAGGATCCGCGCACGCTGGCGCTGCACCGCGCCGCGCTGCGCTACTACGAGCCGCGCGCGGTGATCGAGCGCAGCCTGCCCGGCGAGCGCTATCCCGACATCGGCAAGTCTGCGGTGTACCTGTGCACCGAGAGCGCTTGCTCCTCGCCGATCACGGACGCGGCGCGGCTCCCCGCGCTGGCGGATCAGTTCCTCGGCGAGAGCCTGCCGGCGCGGCCGCGCTAGCGCGGGCGGAACCCGAGGTACGGCGCGCGGCGCTTGGGCGTCTGGCGCAGCACCGAGGTCACGCCGCGAAACCACCCCGTGCGGCGGCGCTCGATCACCCGCAGCAGCTCGTCCATCGAGGGCCAGCGCGCGGCGGGATCGTCGGACATGCCGCGCGCGAGCGCCTGCTGCAGGCGCCGGTCGATGCGAGCATCGGGCTCGCGCGACAGCGCAGCCAGCAGCGCCGCGCAGAAGCTGTACTGGTCGGCGCGGGCATCCGGCACGTCGCCGCGCCGGACCTCGGGCGCGGGATAGTGGGGCACGACGTCGCCGTCGGAGGGATTGAGCGGGCGTCCGTCGGAGCCGCCGAAGTCGATCACCCGCGCCACGCCGTCGTGGCCGACGATCACCGAGGCCGGGCACGGATTGCGGTGCACGAGCCCCACCGCATGGGCCGCCGCGAGCCCGCGACCCGCCTCGCAGAACAGCGCCAGCACGCGATCGGTGGCGGAGAGATCGAGCGGGGCCGGCATCGCATCGAGCACCTGCTGCAGGGCCACGCCCGAGACCAGGTCGCGCACGAAGTACACCCCCATGCGGCGGCGGGTGGTGTCGCGCGGATCGAGGAACAGCCCCACGTCGCGGATCTTCGCGACGTTGGGGTGATCGAGCCGCTGCCACGCCCGCGCCTGGCCGGCCAGGCGCTCGCGCGCCGCTCCGCTGGCGCGCATCAGCGTGACCGCGACCTCGCGACCTTGCTCGGGATCGAAGGCCGCCCACACGGTGCCCGAGAGCCCTGCGCCGAGCTTGCGACGCAGCGCATAGCGACCCAGCGACACCAGCTTGCGCTGGGCCATGAGCAGCGGTTGCTCGGTGTCGTCGTCAGCCATTTCCCGACGCTGGTATAGTGGATGCCCAGCGTTCGGGTAGTAGGAGGTGCGATACCGAACCAGCGTATACTCACAGGCATTCTCGAATGTTTTCGGTCATTTCCGCGCGAGCCGACGGGTGGCGCGATCCGTCGCCCCATTGGCGGGTCGCGCCTCTGGGCGCTCGGGCTCGGCGCCGTAGGCTGTGATCAACCATGACCCTCCACAGCGCGATGACCCTTCGAGAAGCCCGCGACCGCTACCTCGCGGAGTTCGGGTTCAGCACGGATACGTACACCGATGACTGGGTGGATGTTTGCGTGGGCCCCGTGCCCCTGCGCCTGCCGAGCACCGCGGCGCGCAAGCGCGTGCTCCCGCTCCACGACCTGCACCACGCGCTCACGGGATACCGCGCCGACCTCATGGGCGAGGCCGAGATCGGCGCGTGGGAGCTCGGTTCCGGCCTCGGCCGTCACGCCGTCGGTTACGTGCTCGACCTCCTCACGCTCTCGTGGTCCGCGTTGATCGCCCCTCGCCGCGTGTTCCGGGCGTTCCTTCGCGGCCGTCGCAGCGGCAACTTCTACCGCGCCCCGCTGCCGCTCGACCCTGCGATCCTCGAGCAAGACGTCGATGCCGTGCGGCGCCGCTTTGGTCTCGATCGCGAGCCGGCCCGCGCCACCGCGGCCGACGTCGCGGCCTTCGTCGGCTGGTACCTCGCCTCCCTCCTCATGGGCGTGCTCGGGATGCTGGGCTTGCCGGTGATGCTCGCGCTCGGCCAGTGGGGGCAGTGGCAGGCTCGCGCGGCGGCCCAGTCCAACGCGTAGCGGCCCTCGCCTCGCAGGAAAATCCTGCGGTCTCGGCTCGATCCCAGCGCCGTGCTTGCGTGTCTCGATCTCCCCGGTTCGCCCTAGACTGGCGGCGATGCGAACCCCACGCTTGCTCGGCCTCCTGCCCTTCGTCGGCTTGCTCAGCGCGTGCAGCCCCAGCCGCGAGGAGCTGCAGGCCGACCTCGACCTCACCCGCGCGAGCCTCGAGCAGTCGCAGGCCGAGCGCGTCACGCTCGAGCAGCGGATCGCCGCGCTCGAGGACGAGATCGCCGATCGAGACGATCGCATCGCCCGGCTCGAGAGCGAGAAGACCGGCCTCGAGCAGGAGCTCGACGAGCTCCGCGACGAGCAGAAGCGCCGCCGCGAGGAGCTGGCGACCTACCGCGAGCTCTTCGATCGGCTGCGCGCGCTCATCGACGCGGGGACCATCAAGGTCTCGTTTCGCAAGGGACGCATGATCGTGGAGCTGCCCTCGGCGGTCTTGTTCGACTCGGGCCGCACCGAGCTCAAGCCCGACGGTCGCGCCGCGCTCGAGGCGCTCGTCGAGGCGCTGGGCTCGGTCAGGCACCGCGACCTGATGGTCGCTGGGCACACCGACAACGTTCCCATCAACACGCGGCGCTACAAGAACAACTGGGAGCTCAGCACGCAGCGGGCGGTGGTCGTCGTGGGCTTCGTGATCGAGAAGGGCTTCCCGCCCGAGCACCTCGCCGCCGCCGGCTATGGCGAGGAGGACCCCGTGGCCGACAACGGCACCGAGGAGGGCCGCGCCCTCAACCGACGCATCGAGATCCAGCTGATGCCCAACCTCGGCGAGCTCAAGGGCATCGAGGAAATGGTGACGAAGAAGTAGCTGCTAGCATCGCGTCGCGTGTCATCGCCCTCCCGAGCGCGTCGCCTCACGCTCCCGTGGCTGGTCGCGTGGTCGTGCTTCGCGGTGTACCTCGGGGCGGCGCGCCAGGTGGGGAGCTTCTTCCCGCTCTCGGTGTTCGACATGTACCAAGGGCAGGCGCCCGACGTGGTCGCACGCGTGCTCGCGGTCGATGCGAGCGGGCAGGTGCACGAGCTCCACCGCTTCGAGGGCTTCGTCTGCGAGCCCGCGGCGTGGCGGCTGGATCGGCGGGAGCTCGCGCGACAGTGCGGTGACGACCACCGACCCCTGCCCTACGTGCTGCGCGACCAGCAGCAGTGGATCGACGACCACCGCGATCGCAGCGGCGCCGCCGAGTCGATCACCATCATCTCGCGCGCGCACGTGCTCGAGGACCGCCCCGGCGCCCCCGCGGCCCGCGACTGCGTGCTGGTCCGCTGCACCGCCACACGTCGAGGAGCCGCGCCGTGACCCCGCTGTGGCGCTCCTACTGGGACGGCTACGCCCGCACCCCGCTGCGCCTCGGCCTCGTGGGGATCGCCGGGCTCGAGCTGTTCGTCGAGAGCTACCAGGTCGCGTGGCAAGCGGGAGACCCCGCGCGCTACCCTCCGAGCGGCGCGCTCTCGCGAGGGCTGGCCGACCTGCCGGGCGCCCCTTGGTTCGTGTTCGCCATGATCGTGGTCGGGCTCGTGGCCGTGGCCCGCGACCGCTCGCCGATCGCCGGCGGGCTGTGGGCGCTGGCCTGGGCCGCGCTGCTCAGCGAGTGGCAGACGCAGATCTTCGGCTCGCCCTCGCGCAACGCGTTCTTTCCCGGGGCCGCCGTGCTGGGCTGGGTGCTCGGCCAGCTGTGGGCCGGCTTCGTCGACCACGATCGTCCCCGCGAGCTCCGCGAGCGCCTCGGCGAGGCCGGGATGCTGGGGTGCCTCGCCGCCGCCTACGTGGGCTCGTGCCTGAGCAAGCTGCTGAGCGCCGGAGCGCAGTGGTCGAGCGCCACCCAGGTGCGCGCGCTCGTGCTGTGGCAGGAGCCGCTCGCCGACTGGGGCTGGCTGCTCGCCTATCGCCAGGCGATCCTCGACGACCCCTCGCTCGCGCGCATTGCCGCGATCGCCACGCTGGTGATCGAGGGCGGCGCGTTCCTGCTGCTGCTCGGCCCGCGGCTGCGCCTCGTGTGGGCCGCGCTGATCTTCGCGCTGCACCTCAACATCATCCTCCTGTGCACGATGCCGTACCTCGAGCCGATGGCGCTGCTGCTGCTGCTCGTGGTGCCATGGCCGCGCATCGCGGGCGCGACCAGACTTGCACACCCCCACGCCACCGATGCGCGCGAGCGACCCACCCTGCCGTGGACGATGGCGATCGCGCTCGCGTGCGTGATGTTGTTCGCATGGGCGGTGGCCCCGTGGGGCTGGCGCGGGCACTGATCGCCACCCCACGCGCGAGCGTGCGCTCCGTCGCTTGACATCGGATACGCTGCGGAATAGTAGCCCGCACAACGCGCGATTCGTCGCTCGCCATGCCTTGCACGGAGTCTCCACGATGACCGACCTCAATGGGCACGCCCCAGGTCCACCACCCGCGTTCGAGCAGGCCAACGGTCGCCGCCAGAAGGCCCGCGCCGCGGGGCTCGACCCCAACTACTGGTATGCGGTGGGGCGCTCGAGCGACCTCGGTCGTGGCCAGCGCATGGAGACGAAATTCCTCGGGCGCTCGATCGCCGTGTTCCGCGGGCAAGACGGCCGCGTGCGCGCGGTGGAGAACCGCTGCGCCCATCGCTACGTCAAGCTCACCGAGGGCGCGGTCGTCGACTGCAAGCTCGTGTGCCCGTACCACGGCTGGGCCTACGACGGCGAGGGCAAGGCCCACATCCCGCACGACCTGTTCGGGCGCAAGGAGCCGGACATCCGCATCGCCACCGTACCGGTCGGCGAGCGCTATGGCTTGATCTTCATGTTCCCCGGCGATCCGCAGCGGGCCACCGAGCGCGAGATTCCCAGCATCCCCGAGCTCGAGGGCCCGCGGCCGTGGCCCCACGCGATCGTGCAGCTCGATTGCGCCGGCCACCACTCGATGCTGCTCGAGAACGTGTCCGACTTCACCCACGGGTTCCTGCACCGCAAGTTCCAGCCGTTCCAGGGCACCGACCTGCTGCGCTGCGAAGAGATCGGCGACCGCGTCGAGCTGGAGTACGACAGCAAGATCGCCGCGGGCCGCCTGCAAGACATGTTCATCGAGCGCGGCGACAGCGGCTGCAATCACATGCTCGCCTGCTACGAGTATCCGTATCACTGGTCGAACACCGACGATCGCATCAAGCACTTCTTGTTCACGCTCCCGCTCGACGAGTCGAACAATCGCCACATCTTCATCTTCTACTTGCGCCCCGGCACGATCCGCCTGCCGATCCTCGGCCCGGTGCCGCGCTTCATCGCCGACAAGATGATGAAGCTGACCCGCTACACCACGCTCGAGCCGCTGCTCAGCCAAGACGTGTGGGTGATCGGTCACGAGCAGCAGGGCTGGGAGCGCCACTGGGACCGCCCGGCGCCCGAGCTCTCGCCGGTGGTCAAGGCCTTCCAAGACCTCACGATCCGCAAGTGGAGCGAGTACCTCGCGCAGCAGGCCGGCCAGCGCCGCCCCGACGTCGCCCCCGAGCGCCTGCGGACACCCGGCGCCGCGCCGGAGTAGCCCGCCCACCAAGCCAGAGAGCCCGCCGATGAACGCGCCCACCGTCGTCACCTCCACCCTCGATCTCGCCGCCAACGCCGGCGAGATCCGCTGCTTCGATCCCGCCACGCGCGAGCTGCTGGGCACGGTCCCCGTGGACAGCCCCGCCGACGTGCAGCGTGCCATCGCGCGCGCGCGGCAGGCCCAGGTGGGCTGGCGCGAGACCAGCTTCGCGCTGCGCCGTCGCGTGCTGCGACGCATCACCGACGCCGTGCTCGCCCAGGTGGACGACCTGGTCGAGCTCATCGTGCACGACTCGGGCAAGACCCGCGAGAACGCGCTGATGGGCGAGATCTGGACCGTGCTCGAGAAGCTGCGCTGGACCGCCGCCAACGGCGAGAAGCACCTGCGGCCCGAGCACGTGTCGGCCGGGCTGCTCATGCACAAGCGGGCGCGCCTCGAGTACCACCCGCTCGGAGTGATCGGCGCGATCATCCCGTGGAACTACCCGCTGCAGAACATCATGAACCCGCTGATTCCGGCGCTGATGGCCGGCAACGGGTTCGTGGTGAAGCCCTCGGAGTGGGTGGCCTGGTCGGCGCGACGCTTCGTGCAGCTGGTGCGCGACGCGCTCGAGGCCGAGGGCCAGTCGCCCGAGCTCGTGCAGGTGGTGCAGGGCTTTGGCGAGACCGGGCAGGCGCTGATCGCCGGCGGCATCGATTCCTTGGTGTTCATCGGCTCGGTCAAGAACGGGCAGCGCGTGCTCGAGGCCGCCGCCCGCACGATCACCCCGGTGGTGCTCGAGCTCGGCGGCAAGGACCCGTTCATCGTGTGCGACGACGCCGACCTCGAGGCCGCCGCCCATGCGGCGCTCGCCGGCTGCTTCATCTCGGCCGGGCAGAACTGCGTGGCGGCCGAGCGCCTGCTGGTGTTCGACGCGGTCTACGACGGCTTCGAGCGCATGGTCGGCGAGCTGGTCGCCGAATTCCGCCAGGGTGAGCCGCTCGCCGGCAACGTGATCGACGTGGGCGCGATCGTGACCCCGATGCAGCTCGAGATCGTCGAGCGTCTGGTGGCGCGCGCGGTCGAGCAGGGCGCTCGCGTGGTGGCGGGCGGCAAGCGGGTGCTGGCCGAGCGCGGCGACTACTACGCGCCGACCGTGCTCGCCGACGTGACCCCCGACATGGACATCATGCAAGAGGAGACGTTCGGCCCGGTGATGCTGCTGTGCCGCGTCCGCGACGAGCACCACGCGGTCGAGGTGGCCAACGGCACCGGCTTTGGCCTGAGCTCCTCCGTGTTCAGCCGCGACCGCGCCCGCGCGCGCCGCATCGCCTCGCGCTTGCAGGCGGGGATGACCGCGATCAACGAGTTCGGTGGCATGACCTACATGGCCCAGGACCTCACGTTCGGCGGCGTGAAGGAGTCGGGCTTCGGGCGCATCAACGGCCGCGAGGGCCTGCGCGCGTGCTGCAACGTAAAGGCCGTGCTCGACGACCGGCTGCCGTTCACGTTCGCCAACAAGCTGTTCCCGGTGACCAGCGCCGACTTCGATCGCATCAAGGGCGCGGTGCGCATGGTCTACGGTCGTGGTGTGCGCGAGCGCCTGCACGGCGTGGCCGACCTCGTCCGCAGCGTGCGAGGCCGCCGGTGAGCGAGGCCTTCGACTACGTGGTGGTGGGCGGCGGCTCGGCGGGCTGCATCGCCGCGGCGCGGCTGGCCGAGGACCCCGCCAAGCGCGTGCTGCTGCTCGAGGCGGGCCCGCCCGCCGAGGACCACCCCGAGACGCTCTCGGCCGATGGCTACAAGGATGCGTTCATCAACGACGAGGTGATCTGGGAGCGCTTCACCGCGCCGCAGACCCACGCGGGGCGTCAGCGGATCTTCGCGGGCACCGGCACCGTGCTCGGCGGCAGCGGCTCGGTCAACGGCATGGTCTACACGCGCGGCGACGTGCGCGACTACGACGAGTGGCCGAGCGGCTGGCAGTGGAACGACGTGCGCCCCGAGTTCGAGCGCATCGAGGCCAAGCTGCGCCCGCGCCCGCGCCCGCCCACGCGCTGGACCGAGGCCTGCATCTCGGCCGCGGTCGCGTGCGGGTTCCGCCACAGCACCAACCTCAACGACGGCGACCTCGGCAACGTGGTCGGCTACGAGACGATGGCGTTCGAGGGCGACCGGCGGCGCAGCTCCTATGTCGCGTTCATGAAGGATGCGGGCCCGCGCCCCAACCTCGTGGTGCGCGCGCGCGCGTTCGTGCATCGCTTGGTGTTCGACGACCAGCGACGCGCGGTCGCGGTCGAGTACGAGCACGAGGGCACGCCCATGCGCGCCGAGGTGCGCGGCGAGGTCGTCATGTGCGCCGGCGCGCTCGAGACCCCCAAGCTGCTGATGCTCTCCGGCATCGGGCCCGGCGAGGTGCTGCGGGCCCACGGCGTGCCCGTGGTGCTCGAGCGGCCGGCGCTCGGCGGCAACCTGCACGATCACCCCAACGTCCCGCTATTCTTCGTCTCGCGCGGACTGGTCGACTGCAACTATCCGCAGCTCTACAGCTTCTATCGCACCCGCGAGAGCGCCGCGCTCCCCCACGGGCAGAGCGACACCTGCTACGTGTTCTGGCCCGCACGCTCCGCCATGAAGCAGGCTGTGCAGCGCGTGCTGCCCGGCCAGGTGCTGCCGCCCGGGCTCTACGACGGGCCCGCCAAGCAGCTGCTGCGCGATGGCGTGGGCCTGGCGTTCCGCTCGCGCATGCTCCAGCGCTTCGTGGAGCACCTGTACGGCATCGTGGTGATCCTGGGCAAGCCCAAGAGCCGCGGGAGCTTGCGACTCGCGAGCACCGATCCGCGCGCGCAGGCCGAGATCGATCCTGCATACTTCTCCGATCCCGCCGACATGGCGACGATGGTGGAAGGAATCGCCCGGGCGCGAAAGCTGGCCCACAGCGGAGGCCTGGGTGCGTGGGGCAGCCGCGAGCTGATGCCGGGGATCTGGCAGCGCAGCGATCGTCAGCTCGCCAAGTGGATCGCCAGCAACGCGATCACCACCTATCACTTTGCCGGCACGTGCAGCATGGGCGCGAGCGAAGCTGCGGTCTGTGACCCCCGCTTGCGCATGCGCGGCGTGGCGAACGTGCGCATCGCCGATGCCTCGGCGATTCCCTTCACGCCGGTCTCGGCCCTGAATGCACCGAGCATGCTGGTGGGCTGGCGCGCGGCGGGCTTCATCGAGCAGGAAGCAACTCGTGACCCAGCGCTCGGCACATCCGGCTCCACATGAGCGAATTCACCTCAGCTCACGAGGACCATTCTTGCGAGCAGGCGGCGACAGCACCGATAGTCCGCCCCATGAGCCCCCAACTTGCTCCCAGATTCTCCCTTGCCTGTGTGGCGCTGCTGATCGCTCTGCCCGGCTGCCCCGGCGATGACCCCGAGGTCAGCACCGAGAGCGGCACCACGACCGACGGCACCACGACGATGGTCGCCACCACCATGCCGACGACGACGCCGATGACGACCGAGCCGATGTCGAGCTCGTCGGACAGCGCCGACATCACCACCGCCTCCGTCGACGACACCTCGTCGAGCTCGAGCGAGGGCTCGAGCTCCAGCGAAGGATCCAGCTCCAGCTCCAGCTCGGGCGGCGCGGGCGACTGCGGCAACGGAATGGTCGACGTGGGCGAGGACTGCGACGGCGCCGACGTCGGCGGGGCGCTCTGCACGGACCAGGGCTTCGACGACGGCGAGATCGCCTGCGACGACACCTGCGCCTTCGATCTGTCCGGTTGCTTCTTCGTGGAGTCGCTGCAGAACGACAACGGGATGTGCGACGCCAACGAGCTCGGCTGCACCGATATGACCGGCACCGGGGGCAACCCGCAGGACCTGCTCGAGTGCTACGAGAGCACGCTCACCCCGCCGATCGACGTGACGGTGGTGCAGTACTCGATCGGCGACTCGGTGCCGCTACCCGACGCCGTCGACCTGGTGATTCACGAGTGGGCCGGCCCCGGAAACCTCCCCGGCATGCTGGTCGAGCAGATCCCGCTCGACCCGCTGACCGACATCGTCGCGGGCACCTACGACTTCGTCCTCCCCACCCCGGTCAACGTAGTGACGGCGGGCTTCTGCGTGGGCTTCCACGGCGAAGACGCGACCGACGGATTCCGCGTGGACTTCACCGACGCCGACGGGACCGGTGAGAGCTTCCTTCGCGCCAACGCGTGTGGCCTGGCGGCCTTCACCGAGCTCACCAACGCGATGATCCCGGGCAACTTCTGCATCCGCCCCACGGTCACCAGCTCCAACCCGTAGTCGTTCTTCATCATGCGTCACGACGCCACGACCGCCGAGTGTCATGTCTTCACCTTCAAGGGCGGCATGCTCTCGGCCGTGGCGCACGACCTGCGCATTCGCGTGGGTCGCTTCACGATCGAGATCGACGAAGAGGCGGGCACCCTCGAGGCGCGCTTCTTCGCCGACTCGCTGCGCGTGGAGTGTGCAATGAAGGACGGGCGTGAAGATCCGGGCACGCTGCGCGAGAGCCAGAAGCGCGAGATCGAGGGCAACATCGTCGACGAGGTGCTGCATGCCCGCAAGCACCCCGAGATCGTGTTTCGCGCAAAGTGCGCAGCGCCGACGAGCGCTGCGAAGGGCGCGGTCGAAGAGCAGCGCCTCGAGGGCACGCTCGCGCTGCACGGCGCCCAGCGACCGCTCCGCACCACCGCGCGACGCCAGGGTGAGCGCTGGATCGCCGAGGTCGAGCTGCATCAGCCCGACTTTGGCATCAAGCCCTACTCGGCGCTGCTCGGCACGCTGAAGGTGCTCCCGACCGTGCGCGTGCGCGTGTCGATGCCGGCCTAGGGGGTGTCCCTAGACCAGGCGCAGCTCGAAGTGCTCGTGCAGCCACGGCACCCGGCGCACGGGCTCGTCGGGCGGGAGCGTCTTGCCCGGGGTCGGCAGCACGCGCACGAGCACGGCGTGACCCGAGGCCGGCACCGGCAGCGCGGTGTCGATCCTGGCCCCGTCGAGCGGCACCCGATACTCGCGCGCCCCCGAGATCACCTTCTCGCGCCACACGTGGCCGTCGGCCTCCACCCACAGCCACGGCCCCGACCCGCACAGCAGCCGGCCCGCGGCGCGGCGCACCTCGACGTGATCGGCGTCGTACACCGCGTAGCCCTCGTCGGGTCCGCCGAGGCGCACGCCCTCGTCCCCGTGGATCCGCCAGACCTCGCGATCGAGCCCCAGCGTGTAGCGGTGGCCGCGATCGGGACCGAGCGCGATCGCAGGCGCATCACCGCGGCCGTCGTGCTGCAGCCCCTCGAACGTCTGCTCCTTGCCCACGGCCCAGCGCCAGTCGGGGCAGGTGAACAACCTGCGCGCGGGGTCGCGTGGTGGCCACTCGGGCACGAGCGCCGGTCCGGCCCGTCGCCAGCGCGGCGCGGTGTGTGAGCCCACCACCGCATCCACGTCGTAGACCGAGAGGAATGCATCGGCGTCGTCGCTCACCTCGATGCGCAGCGGGTCGTTGTCGAGGTAGCCGTAGAGCTTCTTCTCGTGGCCGCACGGCCAGTCGTGCATGGCCGCGGCGAGCACCGAGGCGTCCTCGCCCGTCACGCGCACCCAGCTGAACCAGCTGCGGGCACCGAACGCCCCGATGCCCAGCATCGGATCGACCAAGAGCGGCACCTCGCGCGGCGAGTCCACCCGACGACGCAGCCCGTCGAACGGACCGTACTCGAGCCCGGCCGCGCCCCGCCCCAGCACGCGCCGACCGTCGGGGCTGATGGTCGCCGGGGCGCTCAGCGAGGTCCCGGTGCGCAGGCGTGCACCATCGACCAGATCGATCAGCGCCGGCGGCGAAGCGTTGAGATCGAGGATGGCCGGGCGATCGGCATAGGTGCACAGCATCCGCGCGATCCCACCGATGCCGCCGAGCCCTTCGACCTCCGCGCGACGCCACGGACCCGGCGCCATCATCGAGGGCTCGGGGTGGCGCGTGAACATTCGAGGGCGCTCGACTGGAACATCCACGCGCTCCTCGGCGAGCTCGAGGATCTGCGCGCGGAGCTCCGCCGCAGACTCGGGCGTGTTGGTCCAGCTCGTGGTCTGCACGTCGTCACCCAGCGCGGCCTCGATGAGCGCCCGCGTGCCGTCGCCCAGCGCCCCCTCGGGCTGGCCCGCCCGCTCGCGCACCAGCAAGACCCGCTTGGCGCGGCGCAGCCAGGCCGCGTGGCGAGACACGAGCGCCTCCGCGCCTTGGCCCACCACCACGACCAGCACCGGTGGCGGGTCGAGCCGACGCTCGCTCGGTCCGTCGTCGAGCGACCACTCCAGCGCCTCGAGCACTGCGTTCAGGCGAGGCTTGGACCAGGGGTAGCCGACCGCGAGGTCGCCGAGGTGCACGAGGCCGAGGCGGCGAGGTGACATTACCAGACTGAGCGTACCAGCCCGGAGCGCCCTCGGTCTTCAGCCGAGCAGGCCGGAGAGCCCACCCATCCCGTGCCCCGTGTAGCCAAATTCGTCGATCGCCACGCCCGCCATGTTGGCGATGCTCACCAGCAGCTTGCTGTGCGCGTCGTCCTCCCCTCCGGCCGCGCCGCGGTAGTCGAGCGAGCGCCCCGTGGCGAGCTGACCGCCCGCCCGCCCCGCCAGCACGAAGGGCATGTCATTGTGATCATGCTGATTGCCGTCGTTGATGTCGGTGCCCATGAACAAGATCGTGTTGTCGAGCAGGCTCCCATCGCCGTCGGGGATCGCCCCGAGCCGCTGCACCAGGTACGCGAGCTGCTCGCAGAAGAAGCGCTTGTACGCGATGTAGTCGAGCGCGAGCGGCCCGCCCAGATCGGCCCCATAGTGCGAAGAATCATGGTTTGCGGCGGTTGCCCCGATCCCGGGGACGCGGGTGGGGCTGACCGGGTGTGACCACATCAGCGAGGACACTCGCGTCACCCCGCACGAGAGCGCGAGCACGGCGAGATCCATCTGCAGCTTGCCCACGCGCGCGAACTCTTCCTCCTTCTCCCAGGTCTTGGGGTAGTAGTCGGTCTCCGAGACGGTGAAGCCCTCGGTGTTCCACACCACCTCCTCGCACGAGCCGCTCACCGTGCCCTTGATCTGCCCCTCGACCTCGTGCAGCGCGTCGAGGTGGATGTCGAGCTTGTCGCGCTCGGTTGCGCCCAGGCGCGTGCGCAGTCGCTGTAGATCGTCGATCGAGCGATCGATCACCCGCGTGGAGCGGATCTTGGCCCAGTCAGGGCCCGGCGGCGGGGCCTCGGGGCCCTGCAGATCGCCGAACAAGCGCTCGAACGCGGAGAGCGGGTTGTCGTCTGGCGCGACCTGCTGGCCCGCGCCGATGTACGACATGCTGCCGGAGCCGTTCTGGAAATTGGTGGCCACGCCCAGCTGCACCGACTTGTGCGGAGTACCCGCGCCGATCTGCTCACCGAGGAAGATGTCGAGCGAGACGGGCCCGGCCCCGGTGAGCAGCTTGGCCACGCCACCCTCGTGGGTGGCCCCGCCCGCGTACATCTTGAGCCCCCGCACGAACACCAAGTCGTCGCGTACGGCCTCGAGCGGCGCGGTCATCTGTGGGAGCGTGAAATTGGTGGTGCCTCCGCTCGGGTGCCACAGCGAGGGGATCACGCCGTCGGGCACGTAGACGAACATCACCTTGACTTGATCGCTGGCCGCCATGGCGTTGCGACCCAAGGTGAGCGCCAAGGGGGAGGCCACCCCGGCGGCACCGAGCATGCGGAGGAACGAGCGTCGCGTGTTGATCAGCATGGTCCTATTCCTGGTCCTATTCCTGGTCCTGGCGCAGCACGAAGGCGTCGAGGCGAACGAGGTCGATGAACATCTCGTGGAGGTCACCGCCGCTGGCCTCGAGGCGATCGGCGATGGTCTCGACGGTGCAGTCGTCCTTTGCGGTGGGCTTGCGGCCGCTGGTGAAGCGCACCCAGTGGTGCACCACGCAGGCGTTGGTCGTGCGCGCCTCCGCCAGGATCCCGGCGAGCTCGGCGGGGCCGTCGAACGCCACGGGAGCGGCCCCGGGCACGAGCTGGTTCACCTCGCCCGAGGCGTCGATCGGCAGCCCGTTCTCGGTGGCGCGGAACGCCCCCACCCCGTCGTAGGCCTCGAAGCCGAAGCCCAGGGGATCGATGAGCTGGTGGCACGCGCGGCACACCGGATCGGCCGAGTGCTGACCAAAGCGCTCGCGCGTGGTGGCGTTGGGATCGAGCTCGGGCGGGGTCGCGTCGACGTCGGGCGGCGGCGAGGGCAGCTCCTGGCACAGCAGGCGCTCGCGCACGAACACGCCGCGCTTGACCGGCGAAGACTCGTTGGGATGGGCGTGGCTCGCGAGCACCGCCCCGAGCATGAGCAGGCCCCCGCGCTCTCCGCCCGCCGGCACGTCCACCCGCACTGGAACATTCGAGCCGGGGCGCGGCAGCCCGTAGAAGTCGGCGAGCGTGTCGTTCACGAACACATAGTCGGCCGACAGCAGCTCGGCCATCGTCGCGTCGCCCTCGTAGAGCACGTGCTCCACGAACGCGCGCTGCTCGGCCGCCATCGCCTGGCGCAGCTCGGGGGTGAAGCCCGGGTAGACCTGCGCGTCCTTGTTGGCCAGCAGCAGCGCGCCCGTGCCCAGCCACTGGGTGAAGAACTGATCGAGCTGCGCGTGCCCGCGCGGGTGCTCGAGCAGGCGCCGCGCGTGTTCCTCGATGCCGTCGGGCCCGTCGAGCTCCCCCGCGGCCGCGGCCTCGAGCAGCGCGTCGTCGGGCATCGTGCCCCACAGGCCGTAGGAGAGCGCGGCGGCGACCTCGTAGCCGGTCAGGCGATACAGGCCATCCTCGCGCAGCTCGCCGAGCTCCGAGCGGTAGAGGAACTCGGGCGCCATCAACAAGCTGCGCACCACCAGGCGCACGCCCTGATAGAAGTCGCCGTCGGTGGCCTCGGGATCGAACAGCGCCACGTAGAGGTCGACCTCCTCGCCCTCGAGCGGTCGTCGCAGGGCGCGACGCCCCAGCGACTCCACGAACAGGCGCGGGCACTCGGGATCCTCGGGCATGCAGCCCACGAGCGTCGGGCCCGACTGCTCGACCGCCTGGTCGGCGACCTCGGCCGCGATGCCCATGTATGCGTCGATGTGGCGCGCGGTGACGACCGAGGACTGG
>JBFIJN010000059.1:0-25626 GCA_041600735.1 Nannocystaceae bacterium | reverse complement strand
TGTCCGTGGATCAACGCCTCCAGGTAGGTGAAGAGCTGGCGGTACTCCTCCATGATCGCCTTGCCTTCGACGAGGTAGATCAGCACATCCGTGCGGACCGGCAACCTGCTGCGAGCTGGACCCATGGACAAGACCTCCCCCAGCACGCTTGCCTGGAGTTCGGGGGTTGGCCGCGCCTTTGCGAGAGCGACGATGCCCTCGTAGCCTCCAGCTCCAGCGATCGCCGTCCACCGGCTATCCTCCACACGGCCGCCATCTCGATGGACGCCCCGAACGCAGAACCCTATCCTTCGAGGAGGAGGCCTTCGAGCTTGTCGTGGACCCCACCGTCGGACGCGGACCTGAGCCCGTGGTCGATCTCGAGCCACGACTGGTGGGCCTCGACGACTTGGGTTGCCCAGAGCCATCCGTCCCTCCTGTGTCGCGCCCGGAAGGTGTTCCACCGAGTCGGTTGGGCCATGAGCTCGTCGGAAGCGGATGCGATCCAGCAGGACTTGCTGCCGCTCGTGAGCAGCAGGCCGGGTGTCGACGCCTTCGAGCTGTCGGCGCTGCGCCGGCACGTGTCGCGCCTGCGCCGTGCCCGTCCTGGCGCGGGTCTCGAGCTCCTCGAGCTCACCGTGACCGCGCTCGATGCCACCAACCGATCCCTCGCGGGCAACCCGTTCGTCATGGCCGTCGATGCGATGGGATGGCAGCGAGTTCCCCCCGAGCACGCGGGCTTCGCCGTCGAGCTGGGGCTCCTCACTCGGCAGTGGCGCATCGGCCAATATGACGTGCCCCCGGCCGACGCGCGGCAGGTGGCTGCCGGGCTCGGCCGGGTGGTTGCAATTGCCCAGCGGCTGGCCAACGTGAGGGAGGATCTCGCCTGGACTCGGGAGCTCCGCCGAGCGGAGCGCAAGCGCGGGGCCCGTTGGATGGGCGGGGGCTTCCAATACTTGCTCGAGATGCTCGAGCGATTGCCACAGACCGAGCGCTGCAATCTGGCGCTCTACGAGGCCCTTGCCGACGAGGCCGATGCCGGCCTGAGGGCATCGGTCGAGCATGCGAGCGCCGCGTTCGTCGAGACCCTCCGCTCGCCAGAGTCTGCCGCGAGCGCCATGCTCCGGGCCGCGATCCGGCGGGTGGTCAGCGGCGACCAGGAGGGCGCCTTCGAACGGGGGAAGGAGGCATTCGAGCGCATGGTCACCCTGCGCGATCGCTTCGGGGCTTGTTGTGCGGCGATGCTGCTCGGGTCGATCCGCAGGCACGATGCCGACGAGCTCGCCCGCTGGATCGAGCACGCGCTCCGCTGGGCGCGTGGACACGAGACGACGGCAGTCCAGCTGCTGCTGCTGTACGTCCTGGGCACGGCACGCAAGGAATCCGGGGACGATATCGGGGAGCGTCGCCTGTTCGAGGAGGCGCGCAAGCTGGCCGCCAACGACCCCGGGGCATTGAAGGCGCTCTCGACCCTGTGGCAAGGAGAGCACGAGCCGGCCGGGGACGAACCCCACGAGCCCGCGCGCGGGGCACGGAAGCGACCGACGCTTGCGCCCGGGCTCGATCCGATCGGCCGCGCACTCGATGAAGGGAGACTGAAGGAGGCCTATGCGATGCTCGGAGCATTCATCGGAGAGCTACTCGAGAGTCACGACGACGGCGCGGTCGTGCACGTGTTGCTCGGCCACATCGCGCGGCTGGCCGACGAGCAAAGCAACGAACTGGACCTCTTGAGGGCATGGTTGTGCTCCGCCGTGACGGAGCTCGTCGAAGACGATCACGAGATCTGGTGTACGTCCAAGACCATGCAGCTCGACCTCGAGGATCGTCTCGCAATGACCGAGGAGCTGATCATGGTGAGCGCCGAGCCAGTGCTGTGGGCGAGCCTCCTCGAGCTCATCGATGAGCCCGTCGTAGTGGAGCAGCTTGGGCCACCACCGAAGCTCGAGCCCCGAGATCGGGCCATGCACTGCATCGCCGAGGCCGAGCATGCGATGCAGCAGGGCCAGACCCTACGGGCGCGATTCTGGGTCGACCGAGCTCAGCTCTATCGATCCCGCATGGTCGAGGCTTGAGCATGCGGGCAAGATCACCCAGCATGCTCGGTCGCTCCGAGGTGCCGGTGGATGCCCATGCCTGAAAAGTGACCACCCGGCGTGATCCGATCGAGGGGGTCCGGGAACGGGACCAGGAGGGCATCGCAGCGTGGCTCGAGGAAGCCGCGAGATACCCGCAGTCGTCCCAAAGGAAGTCCATGCATCTCCGACCCTGGCCAACGATCGTCCTTGCTCTCGCCTCCGGGTGCGTCATCGAGCCTGCCATGCCCGACGAAGACTCGATTCTCCTCGCGGAGGACACTAGCCCCAGCGAGACCGATGGGGGCGGCTCTGGTGAGGACATCACCGCGCACCCCGGCTCGAGCGAGTCATGTTCCGTGGGCTGCCGCCCGATCGCGGATGCCGTCGCGGCGTTCTCGATCCGCAACCAGCAAGACGTCGGCTGCTCCAACTGGGGCCCTCGCTACTACAACTATCTCGCGGAGGGCTACCAGCGGATCCAGGACTTCCTGGGCCCGGACTTCGGCACACCCTTGGAAGAGTGCAAGTCGGGCTTCTTCAGCAGCTTCTTGATGGCCGGGGGTGCGAACGGACCCGCCGACGGCGAGATCCCGAACACCGCGATTCGCTTCCTGAGCAACGCCGAAGGCGATGAGCCCACCCGAATCACCTTGTCGGGCCAGTTCGCTGCAAGCGCGTGCGACCTCGAGATCCGCCCGATGATCGACGGCGACCTCGTCGATGAGCCGATGCTCCTGTCGATGGCAGCGGGACAGCAGACCACCGCCTTCAGCTGGCTCGTCCCGGTCACCGAGGGCATGCACGCGCTCTCCTTTCACTGGAGCGTCACCGAGTGCGCGGCTGGCCAGGGCCCCTCGGTCCGCAACGTCACCGTACACGCGGAGAGCACCAGCCGGACTGCGTGGAAGGATGTCTTCGCCGCAACAGCCGTCAGCGATGCGCCGTGGTCGATAACCCTCGCTCCCGGCGGGGATTCGGGTTGGCAGGATCTCCCGCTGGCCATCAGCCCGTTCAGCATCGATCTCGAGCAATCGGGTCCCCTGGCCGTCGAGCTCAGCGGCTTGCTCGGGACTGACGACGAGACGATCGTGGAGGCCCGCCTCCTAGTCGATGGTCTGTCGATCGGTGAGTTCGTGGTGGCCAACGAGAACGTGGACGAGAGCAGCCCCTTCGTCCCCATTACCGCGCTCACGCGGCCGCGCACGGTCACCTTCGTAGACGACGAGGTGGCGGCCGGCAAGCACTCGATCGTCGCCCAGCTCCGCGTACGGAACTACGGCGATGCGATCGACGGGAACAAGAAAGTCACGCTGAGCCATGCGAAGGTCTCCGCGCTGAGTCGGGGCTCCGCGCTGATTCCCTTCGCAACGACGGCGTTCGCCAGCAACCTCGACCTCGTCGAAACAGAGTGGACGACGATGCCGGGGAACTCTACGACCCTGCTCCTCGAACACACCAGCGAGGCGATGGCCACCACGACCTGGGAGATCGAGGGAGACTTTCCCTATGAGTACAACGGCAATCCCTTTGCCTTCGATCCGGTCGCCCCCATCGAGATCGCGCCCGTCGTCAATGGTTCGCTGCGCGAGGATCTGGCCGTCACGCTGATGGTGGGGGGAAGCTTCCGCCGCGAGACCAACCAATGGACGTTTGCGCTGAAGGATCTCGCGCCCAACGTGCCCGTCGCCCTGGAGTTCGCCTATCGGCGGGGTGCGGGTGAGATCGAGGACTTCACCCTGTTGGGGGGCACTACCGTCACCCAGAGCCACGCGTACAGGGGACCGGATCTGGGCCTAGGACCGCGCGTGGGCGTGGGCTCGCTGCCCAAGGCCGGCCGATCGGCACGCCGCGACTCGCGGGTGGAGCCCGGATCGCGCGGCTCCACGTATCCGCTGATCGCGGTCTACATGGATACCAAGCGGCTGAAGTGCGACGGACCGAACCTCAGTGGCGTGCCCAATCCACCCGCGAACCTAAGCGCCCCCTGGGCGGCCTGTGTCCAAGCCGGAGCGCCTCTACACCCGACGATGACCGCGGCCGATCTGTACAATATGTTGTACGGCGATGCCACCAACGTCGCCGACTTCCTCGAGACCCTCAACGGAGGGAGATCCCCGATGGCCAACGAGGGTGTCTATTTGGTGGCGACCCCCAATGCGCCCGCGGACGACTCGCAGAACGACTATGTGATTCCCGTGTGCCCGTGTGGCCAGGCGGGAACCAGCGGAACCTATACCAGCTCCCGCAGTCGCATCATCACCGAGGCGATCCTCGGTGCACGCCAGCAAGGGGGGCTCGATCTCTCCGACTACGACACCAACGGTGACGGTGCTCTGACGCCGGACGAGCTGAGCTTCTTGGTGGTGACGCCGCAGCACGACTTGGTCACTGGTTCCCCGGCCAATGCGCTGGTGGGGGCCGAGATGCCCTACTGTGGTCTCGACGCCAACGACGCGCCGTCGTGCACCCAGCCGCCGGCCCCGTTGATCGTCGATGGCGTGACGATCGAGAGCACGGTCATCTGGCGCGCCGACATCTCCAGTCCGCGAACGCTGGGAGACACCTACACGGCCGCCCACGAGCTCCTCCACATCTTCGAATGGCTCGATGACTCCTACGTGAGGCTCGGTGCCAACGGGGCGCTGGCGAATTCGGCCCCGGTCGAATTGGACCTGATGGCGAGCGTTCCCAGTGGGAGCGCCGCCAGCGGGCTGTCCGACGGTCTCCAGCGGCTCTCGGGGTTCCTCGCGCTGACCAAGGGCTGGGTGACTCCCGTGTTCCCCGAGCAGGGAACGGCGACATACATGCTCTCGGACGTCGCCTACGGGGGCAACGTGATGGTGCTGCCGCGCCTGGATGGCGCGACGCGAGAGTACTTCCTACTGGAGGTCCGCCAAGATCACATTCCCACCGTCGAACCCGATGCCTACGACTTCTTCATCAACGACAATGGGCTCGCGATCTGGCACGTGGTCGAGCCGAGCGAGACCTGTACCGACAACGACCTCACCGACTGCGAGGCGATGCAGCCCGAGTTCTGCGACATGGGAGGCTGGACCCAGTATAGCGACGACAGCTACGCCCGCTACGCCGCGCGACTGCTGCAGCCCGACCTCGTCTACAACAACGCATCGACGGGCCGAGGCACGGCCACCAACCCCGACAAGCGGCTGTGGAGCGACGCGGGCACGCAGGTGAGCGGCACCGCGGGCTCGGGCACCTGCCCGGGCGGTGGCCTCCCGGCGGCCAACGGGGTGACTGGTGTCCCCGAGCTGTGGTGGTCGGACGGCTCGCCCGCACCGTATGCGCTGGAGAACTTCGTCTACGATGCCGTGAACGGCACGGTGACGTTCGATCTCACCGAGGGGTGAGGCGGATGCCGCAGACAGCATCCGACTGGCGGCATCCCGCGCCCGCCGCGTCACGGGACCCGCAGGATGCTGAACACTTTGGCCGGCCGCTCGGGGAAGACGTCGACGCTGGCGACGGGGGCCCGATCGTCGAAGGGAAGGAAGGCAATCCCCGTCCGACTCTGCGCATGGTCTCGACTCGTCCAGCGCTGGAAGTACTCCGCGTTGTTCGCTCGTATGCGTGTGGTCCCCACGAGCATGCCGTCTTCGATCACGCACAGGCCTCGGGTCCACCCCACGGGCCCGCCTCGATCGGGCAGCGACCAGTGCTCGATGATCTCGTGAGTGGTGGGATCGCTCGCAAAGATCTCCCCCGAGACCGTCGTAGCCCACAGCAGGCATCGACCGGAGGGCGCATGCTCGGCGAGGAAGCCATCGTGGGGCGGGGCCGGGTACTCCGGCGACGCCCAGGACCAATCGCGGCAGTCGACCACTCGCCGCTGACGAGCCAGCGTGAGAAGCAGCCCGTCATCGGTGGTGCGCGCACAGTGGCTCGCGTGCATGAAGTGGGGGTTGGAGCCGCAGGTGCGAAACTCGGCGACTCGCTCGAGGCGCTGACGCGTTCTCGCGTCGCTGGTCAGCAAGATCCGGTCCTGGAGCACCCCTCGCCGGTCGAAGACGTCGACCGACTCGAGGCCGGTGTTGACCACCGTGAGTCCCCGCTCCTCGGCCATGACATGGTGGAGGTCGTTGAAGGCAGGGTCGTCGAGCTGTTCCGCGAGCGACCAGCGACCAACATCGAAGGCTAGGACCTGGTTGGACCCGCACACCCACAAGCGCTCGTCGAGGATGGAGGCACCCGCAAATCCCTTGTTGGGGACACGAAGCGCCGCATCGACGGGTTGGTGGGTCAGCCGCGGAACGAAGGACATGGCCGTGACCCCGCCCTGGTGCCGCAGCTCGAGCTCACCGACGTAGCCATCGCAGCCGCCATCGAAGAAGCCTCCGGTCACGAGGAAGCGCCCCGAGCTCATCTCATGCCTCCACGCATGCGGCCAGCCCATCGCGCATGAGCCACTTGGGTGCCCACCCGAGCGACTGGAGCAGACGCGAGTCGATCCGACTGTGGTGGATCTGGCCGGGGCGATCGGGCACGTGCCGCAGCGGCACCTGAACCCCGGTGACCTGCATGGCCAGCGCCGCCAGCTCGAGCACCGAGGTCGCTTCCGGCGTGGCCACGTTGACGCACGGCAGCCCTCGCGAGCTACCCAGCACCAACGCGATGGCGCTGGCGACATCGTCGACGTGCGTGTAGCAGCGAGTCTGCCGACCGCTGCCATGGATCTCGAGCGGTCGTCCGGCTCGAGCGCGACGCAGGAACATGCTCGTCGCCAGAGACTCCCGCATGCCCGGCCCGTAGAAGGTGGCCAGGCGCAGCACGCTCGACCGAGGTCCCGCCAGGGGCACGAACGCCTCCGCGGCCAGCTTGGTCTGGGCGTAGATCTCGGTGGGAGCGGGCGTGGCCCCCTCGTCGCAGAGCGCGACACCGTTGTTGCCATATACGCAGCAGGTCGATGCATAGAGCATGCGTGCTCCAACGGCTGCGCAGGCCTGCGCAACACAGCGTGTGCCCTCCACGTTGACGACCTGGGCAACTCCGGGCCGCGCCTCGGCAACGTAGAGATCGGCAACCGCGGCCAAGTGGATGCAAGCCGCACAGCCCGTCAAGGCGCGGGTGAGCGCCGGCAGGTCGAGCACGTCATCACCATGGGCGAGGTCGTAGCCGATCGCCTCATGCCCCCGCGCTCGCAGCTCGCCGAGCACCACCGTCCCCAGAAACCCCGCGCTGCCCGTCACCAGGACCTTCATGGCTCCCTCCACAGCGTGCGCAGGATCAGGTCTGGACCCGGCTGCGGACAAGGCTCGGCACCCAGACCAAATTGCAGCACGAAGCCCGCGCGTTGGGCCAGCGTTGCCACGCGCTCGTCCCAGCGTCCCTCGGGCCAGGCGAGCCACGGTGGCTGACCGAGGCGCACGACCGACCGACGCGCCTCGATGAGCGCATCGCCGAGCTCCGACTCGGGCAGCTCGCGCAGATCGCAGTGCTCCGGCCCGTGTGACCCAACCAGCCACCCCTCGTCACACAGCTCGCGAAGCTCGGTCGGGCCGAGCAGCAGCTCGTCACTGGGCGCCAAGGGAACCCCATGCTGCTCCAGTCGGGCCCGCTGCTCCGCCTCTGGCAAGCGCTTGAGCGCGACGCGGTCGATGCCATGAACCCGAAGCTCGCCGACCACGAGCCCACGCGCGGCTCCCCACGCGTAGAGGGCCGTCATCGGCAGCGGGCGGCGATCACCCGAGAGCAGCGCCGACGTCACGAACAAGACCGGCTGTAGCTCGGGCAGCCGGGCGAACGTGGAGCGCAGCATCAGCGCATCCACGTGTCCGTCATCGAGCGTGACAAGGGCCCTGCGGTGCTGATCGTGGGAGCGGTTCCAGGCTCTGACCCGCTCGGCCAGCGCTTCGAGCCGCGCGACGACACTGGTCAGGGGCAGCGACATTCCCAGCTCGGCTTGCAGCGCCTGGGCCCCGGTGGGCACGCCCTCGTGAACGCGGTGGAGGCAAGGTACCTGCTCGTGCCACCAGCGGGTCGGGCCTCGGGCGGGGAGCACCCCACGAGGGAAGAGCTCGTCGAGCCAGGCGACCGCCTCGTCCACGGTACCCACCGCGACGATCGGTCGATCCTGACGCTCGTCGAGGCGCTCGCCGGCCAGGCGCTCGGCCCAGCCACCCGTGCCGGTGAGCGCAGCCAGAGGTCGTCGTTCATGCCACGCCAGCGCCAGCTCGCTGAGCGTGCCCGCCCCTCCCGCCACGGCGATGGCCGCATCGGCCACCCGGGCCACCAGGTTGTTGCGCATCGAGCCCATGCCGGTGGCCAGCGCGATGTCGACCCACGGATTGGGCTGCTCGTCGTCGGTCCAGCCAGGCAGCAGGCCGATCACCTCGCTGCCCGTCCACGCGACGCTGGCTCGAGCCCCGCATGCCACCGCCGACATCACTCCGCCGAGACCACCGCAGACGATCCGGTAGCCCGCGTCGACCAGCCGCTGACCGAGCGCCTCCGCCAAGAGCCCGGTGTGCTCGTCGACACGATTGCTCCCAAACACCGCGATGATGGGCTTCATGGGACTCCGGCGCTCCCTTCACTCGCAGTCCACGCCGCACGACCGACCAGCTCCCACCACGCGGTATAGGCCGCGTTGAAGATGTTGCGGGCGCGGTGGAGACGATACGCCTCGGCGCTGATCCACAGCTTGTCGATGACGGCGGCGAGCTCCTCGGTCTGCTCGGCGCGCACGAGCCCCGTCGCGAGCGCTCGCTCGATCACTCGCTGTCGATCGGCCTCGGCCTCCAGCAGGACCGCGAGGCTCGTGGGTGCCCGACCCAGCAGCACGGCAACCTGCGCGGCGACGATGGTCGAGGCCTGGAACATGCTGAGCGGTACATCCAGGCGTGGTGGCACCCGCTCCAGCGCAGGCTTACCGCCGTCGGCGGGGGCTTCGCTCCCAAACACGGGAAACCAGTCGTCGTTGAGCCGCTCCCCCGGGACCACGTGCACGTGCTCGTTGACCGGATGCCATGAGGCCGCGTCGGGTGTGTAGCGAGCATCGGGCGGGAGCCACAGGCTGATGTAGGCCGGCCGCGCGCCGGTCCCGGTGTTCGGGCTCGAGCGATGCCATGTGAGGCCATCGAGCACGACCCGCGACCCGGCGGCGGCCGGGAGCTCGACCACCCGCGCCGAGTCCGGAAACCGCTCGCGTGGGCTCGCGATGAAGTCTACCGGTGCCTCGGGGCCCCACGTATGAGAGCCATCGATCACCTCGAGACAGCCCTCGGTGGGTCCGACGTCGACCAGCGGCATCCAGCACGACAGTCCCGAGCAGTCGACCGGCCAGAACGTTGCGTCTTGGTGCCACGGGATCGTGCCGTTGTGGCCCAACGACGACTTGGAGATCACATGGTCGTGCAGCAGTCGCACCGCCGAGGTGCCCAGCGCGGTCCGTGCCGCCCCCCATAGTCGAGCATCGGCGAGCAGCGCGGCGAACGTGGGCTCATGGTGCCACATGTCCCGCCACTGGCCGATCTCCGCGTCATAGCCCGCGGGCTCCATGCCCATCTGGGCGCCGAAGCGACGCTTGACGCCCTCCCAGGACGCGATCGCGGCCTGGCACTCCGAGCGCGAGAACGCCGGGCCCAACACCACGTACCCGTGCCGTCGGTAGAAGCTCACGGCATGCTCGTCGAATTCGGCGAAGGTGCGGTTCTCACTCATGAAATGACCTCCAGTGCTCGCAGAGCATCGGTCAGCGGTAGCTCCACGTCGGGAAAGTACTCGAGGAGCACGTCAGATAGCTCGGGCGTCGACAGCTCGCGGGTCACGTCGGTGTGGCCATCGATCACGCGAAGCGTGTGGTCGCGGAGTGCCACCATCCCTCCGCCCGAAAATCGCACCACGCGAAGCCCACGGAGGAACGGCCCGTACCCGGGCCGGGTGTAGTGCGCGTGGATCATCGGCGCGAACGATCGAAATGGCCGAGGCTCCGACCCGAGCACATAGTTGCAGACCCAGCCTCGATCGGGCCGGCGATGCTCGACGCACCAGCTCGGCCCTACGCGGCGCAGACGGTGATCGAGCAACGGGTGGTAGCGCACGGCCTCGTCCCCGAGCGCGATCGGCTCGAGGTACGGAAACGCGTTGCCCACGTCGAACCATAGACGCTCGTCGTCGAGCGTGACCACGATGGCAATGTGGCAATCGGGCTCCTGCATACTACCGCTGAACAGCTCCACTCGATAACCAAGCTCGTGCAACAACGCCGCCACGAACGGGTTCATGTGGCCACACGGTCCTCCACGGCCCGCGAGCATGTCCTCACGAACCTGGGCGAGCGTGGGTGCCTCGCGCCGTCGAGCCAGCATCCAGACGTTCTGGAACGGCACCCGCTCGAGCACTCTTCGAACCAGCTCGGTGTGCGCAGCTCGACTAGGGCTGGACGCTGGTACACCGAGGAACCCGAGGAATCGGGCCACGTCGCGCTCGGAGAGCCACCCTCCGAGCCCATGGTCCACCCTCATCGCGCAACCTCCTCGAACAGGGCGTGGAGGTGGGCCCTCGACGGTTCTAGCAGTTGGGGATCGAGCGACTCGTCAGGCCCGTGGATCCGCGATCCATCATCGTTGGGCCCGATCGCGAGGTAGGGCCGATCGCGGACCAAGTGCAAGAGCCCCGGGCAGCGGTGCTGTCCGAACGCCTTGTTGAGAAAGCGGCGACGAACCCGGGTCTCCCGGCCCTGTGCCTGGTTGAGATCCCGTAGTCGTTGCACGATGCCGGCCAGACGCGCGTCGTCGCCCATGGTCAGCACCCGCTGCGCACCATCGCTGTAGAAGTAGCCGGTCTCCTCGAGCCACAGATCTACATGGCGCGTCTCCAACCGCGGATAGAGGCGGTGCGCCCAGGGGGAGCCGACCTCTTCCTCCCCCTGGATCAGCCACAGCACCCCCACGTCGCGTCGAAGGGAGCCGAGCGCGAGCAGGCGCAGTGCGAGCGGGCCGAGGTTGTCGGCGATCCCTCGTCCGAGCAACCGGCCGTCGCGCTGGGACAGCTGCCACGGATCAGTCTGCCAGACCTCGTCCTCGCCCACCACCTCCACATCGTAGTGCGAGATCAGACCGATCCACCGCGTGCCGCCAAGTGGTGCTCGGCGTCCAATGATCACCGGTTGCTCGGTCTGCACATCGCTCTGGGCCAGCCCGACCTCGAAGTCGATGGCTCTGAGCTCTTGTCCGAGAGCTTCGACCATGCGCGCGAGGCCGCTTCGATTGTTCGCCGTAGGCTGCCAAGCGATCCATCGCTCGACCAGTCTCCGCCAACGCTGCTCCAAGCCTTCGTTCATGACGCTCCTCGCTCGCGTTGCAGCGACTGGCCGAGCGTGTGCAGAAGCTCGTCCACGGCCTCGCGCCGCAGATCGAGCGTACCGACCGCATCGAGCCCCTGCGTTGCGACCTCGGCCACTTCCTCGAGCACCGACATTCGGAAGACGTTGCGCCGGGACAGCTCCACGGCTCGCTCCAGCGATCTTGCCACCCGATCACGGCGACATAGGATCTCTTCGTGCACTTCGGCCCCTGCACCCATGAGCTGCTCTGCGCAAGTCCACGCTTGGCGACGACGCCAGCGCTCGAGACCGCGGTGGACCCCCGCCCCGCCGAGATCGCCGATCAGGCGCTCCTGCCACGCGCGTGGGCCCGTGGACGACCATGAGGCACCGTCGCGAAAGTGGTGAAGCGGGAAGGGAAAGTGCCGCACGCGACAGCGGTGCAAGCTGATCGCGGCCTGAACCCAGACCGTGTCGGCCCGTCGCAGCCGCCGCGTCCCCAGGCGTGGGAGGGGATGAGGGAGCTCGAGCCACCGCGGGTGGAACAGGATCGTGTTGCCGCCCCGAACGACGCGCCCCTGCGGCTCCCGGGCCACCGTGGTCGGCGTGGCGACGACGGGTCGAAACAGCAGGCCCTGGACCATCAACGCGTCGAGCGCCTTCGAATCGTCGCCATGCCAGTCCTCATGCCACGCAGGCAGATCCGAGTGACTGCGGGGGTCGACGGGAATCTCGGCGAGATCGTAGTAGTAGTCGGGCTCGCTCCAGCGCGCCGCATCCTGGCGTCCCGGCAGCCCCCGGAGCGCGTGCTCCAGATCCGTGAGGTTGGTGGCCAGGGTGGAGGATGCCGGGACGGGTGGTGCCCCGGTCACGTCGCCGAGGCCAACGTCCACATCGGGGTGGGCCTCGTGGAAGGCCCACACGGCGTGGAACCAGGGCCAGGGTGCCCCCTCGCTCATGCCGCTGGGACCGCTGAGCAACGCATCGAAGCCGAGGTCGTCGTCGAGGACGAGCGCGATTGGTTCATCGGAGAGGTCGAGCCCGGTCGCTGCGTCCATGACGGCGCGGCGCCCGTCGGCAATGCTGGCCCCAGCACTCGATGGGGCTCGCTCGTGGCGGACTTCGATGCCATGTGCCTCGAGGGTGCGAGCCATCGTGGCAACCTCGGGTGTCGTCCCGCGGTCGACGACGAGCCAGCGCAAGACCGGTCGCCCCTCGCACCTGGCCTGGCCCAGACCCGAGCGCTCCACGTAGTCGAGCAGGGTCTTCGTCACCGACGCGAGATGGGGCCCGCCTGCCGTGCACGAGAGCACCTGCAACGACCTGCGCTTGCCGTCCGCGGCCTCCCGGCTCATGCGCTGGACTCTGTTGCGAAGCAAGGAATCGCTCCACCAAGGAGCCGCCGAGAAGCGGTGCGCATCCAGCCCTGCCGAGGACCAACTCCGGGTCTGCACGCCCGCATCCTAGCTCGATTTCCGGCCCGTGGGCTCCTCCCGAGGGCCGTAGGAGTCATGGCCCGAAAGGGCCGCTCCTCTCTACGATTGGGACGCGCCGCACAGGGACCCCACCCGGGTTGGCGGCTCGTCACGCGGGCGATCGCCGGCGGGCGTCTTCCATCCACGCGACGATCTCCGAGCGCCCACTGAGGAACGTGCCAGGCGGCATCCGAACCAAGGGCTCATAGCCCTCGAGCTCCGTGTTCTTCTCCTCGATCTGCTCATTGTCGGCGACTCGGTCCAGGCCCGACCAGTGCTCCACGTAGCGGCCGAGCTCGATCCCGTAGTGAGCGCAGTAGTCCCACGGTATCGAGAGGAAGTTGGTGAGGACCATGACCGGTCGTGGACCCACCAACACTTCGCGGATCTGCTGGTGGATCCGCCTGCGAATCCTCGCCCACGTGTGGAGCTCCGGTCGGTGGTGATCGCGGCGCGCGTCCGAGCGCGCGAGCCGGCGCCAGCGAATGAGCTGACCGCGCTCGTCGTCGGTCGGCCCGAGCTCGGCACGAAGCGCGCTGCGCAGTGCCTCATCGGTGTCGTAGGTGTGCGCGGGATAGAGCTGGGCAAGATGCGA
The DNA here is from genome assembly GCA_041600735.1 of Nannocystaceae bacterium. Taxonomy (GTDB): domain Bacteria; phylum Myxococcota_A; class Polyangia; order Nannocystales; family Nannocystaceae; genus Paraliomyxa. The sequence goes on along the minus strand of JBFIJN010000059.1, from coordinate 12,216 downwards.
CTTGCCCATACCGGAGAGCGCGAACACCAGCACGCTCGATGAGCTCGGGGGCGATGCGATGATGAGCCCTGTCATGTGCCGGTTCCCGCCACGTCAGCGTATGGCCAATCGGTGACCGGTGCCCCGTCGCGAACCTGCGGGCAGATGGGATGGCGCGGAACTCTGGCATGGCACCAGCGAACCGAAGGATCCAACCAGATCGATGACCACGCCGCCCGGGCCGGACCTCGCTCCTTGGCCGGCGACATATGGAAGGTCAGAGGACTGAAGACGGCTGCGTCACCCACCAAGAAGCGCGGGCGCAGGATCTCGTGCCTCTCGAGCATGGGACCGGGGTCGCGCAGGTCTCGTTGGGCCAGCCCAGTGTGCAGATCGATGGCCGGCCACTCGCCCAGCCGATGGCTGCCTCGTGCGAATGCGAGGCCGCCACTGTGCTCGTCGCTCCGCACGAGCGGAGTCCACACGATGAGGCCCTGGGGACGATCGACGGGCCAGAACGAGAAATCCTGATGCCACGGAAACGACGGATGACCTGCGTGCTTGAGCAGGATGAGATCCTGCAAGAGCACCGGCTCTGCCCCCATGATGCCGGCTACGCGAGGCCGCAGAGCGTCTGCGATGGTGCGCGTGCTGGTAGGGCCAGCAAGGCGGTGGGGGTTGAGCCACTGATGCATCAGCGTGTCGAAGTGGGGGCGATCGGCCGGCGCGGGCTCGTGGGTGTAGAGGACCTGACGGCTGCGTGGAACGTCGGTCTCGATGAGGGCATCGACGATGCCCTCGAGCGCGCGGACTTCGTCTGCGGAGAGCAAGCCAGGCACCAACACGACTCCATGAGACTCGATCTCTCGACCCCTTTCGTTCGCAGTGCGATCACCGTCGTGCATGGGATGGGGTCTCGCGATCATAGCGCGGAGCTTCGGCAGACGAGCGAGGTGGCGTGGAAGGAGGGGCATCGAGGGGTATTCGAGCATTTGTGCGAGAGCACGCCGCACTGGCCCGAGGGGGAGAAGGGACTGTGGCCGCTCCACCAGGCGGTGGCCCTGCGCGGACACCCACCGCGCGAGGTCGACGTCATGCACCCGAGCCGCGGCGCGGCCGCATCAGTGTCGTCGCCCTACCAGACACGGTACCCTACACCCCGCATGGACGACGCGGCACTCTTCGCGGCTTGGGTGGCGGGTGATCAGTCCGCGGGCGAGACCCTCTACCGCCGCCACTTCGACGCGCTCTACCGCTTCTTTCGTGGCAAGGCGCCCGAAGACTACGAGGATCTGATCCAGAACACGCTGCTCGAGTGCCTGCGCAGCCGCGGTCGCTACCGGGGCGATGCTCCCTTTCGCGCGTACCTGCTCGGGGTGGCGCGTCACCGGCTGCTGCACTACCTGCGGGCCAAGGGGACCAACCGGATCGATTTCGACGCAGAGCACGTCTCGCTGGCAGACGTCGACCCCAGACCGAGCACGGTGGTGGCCCGCCGCGCCGAGCACAAGCGGTTGCTGGAGGCGATGCGGCGGATCCCGATCGAGCTGCAGGTCGCGCTCGAGCTGCACTATTGGGAGGACCTCAGCACCGCCGAGCTGGCCACCGTGCTCGAGATCCCGCAGGGGACGGTCAAGAGCCGCCTGCGGCGCGGGCGTGAGGCGCTTCAGGTCGAGCTCGAGAAGCTGTCGCGCAACCCCGCCGAGCGCAGTGCAACCGCCGGCGGGCTCGAGACCTGGGTACGAGAGCTGCGCGGGCTGATGGGCGGCCCGTGAGCTTGGAGCGGAGCCTTGGAACTTAACCTTGCGAGGTGGTGCAGTTGCAGGAGCAGGCCCTGCCGCGACCCAGCCCACCATTGTGGTTGGGATCCTCGTCGTTCCACGCGAGGAACTCGGGCACGTAGGTGTCCTTGATCGGCTGGATGTCCATGACCTCTTGGTCGACGAAGTCGACCCGGTCGTTGGGGTCGACCTCCGCACCCCATGCCTTACAGATGAAGTCGCAGCACCCCTGCTCCGCGGCCGCGCAGTAGGCCAGGTCGCCCGTCTCGGCGATGGGCACCGCGCTGTGGTCCTCCAAGAAGTCCTCGCAGACCGGCGGATACTGGCCTGCATCGCTGGTGCCGAAGGGAAGCAGGCCGTTCTGGTCGAAGGTGTAGAGGGTGTAGCCGGCCGGGTCGGTGAAGCCACCGGTGCTCGGATCATACCCGGAGTGAATCCACGGAGAGTTCCACGGGATGCCGTGCCCCTTGTCGTAGTACTGCGCGGGATAGAGCGGAGGTCGCTTGACGATCTCGATGATCGAAGGGTTGGGAGGATTGCCGACGATGTCGCGAAATACGAGCTCTTCGTCGGGGTCGACCGCGAACGGGTCGTCGGTGTGGTCGCAGCCGGCCAGGTGGGCGACCGCGAGGATGGCGAGCTGATGCGCAGTGGTACGGCTGAGGATGGGCATCGTGGTTCTCCTTTGGAACGCGGGCGTCATGCTCGTCGCGTCTCCTACGAACCGGTCCCCGAGGGGCCCTGGTGGATCACGATGCCACGCAAATAGGACCCAAAGGGTCAATACTCGACCCTGAACACTGTTCCATTAGCCGGAGTCGCGGGTCGATCACTCACGCGCACGAGCTCGAGCTGCGTCGAGCCCCTGCGCGCTCCGCCACGCAGCGATCTCGGCCACGAAGCGCCTCGCCCCTTCCCCTTGCGCTCGCCCGAAGTCGGCGAGGGCTCGTGCGCTGAGCGAGTCGGCTTCGGCGCGTCGGGTCGAGTCGAGCTCCAGCGTGGCCTTCGCCAGGAAGAACGCCACCTCTCCGCTCCACGCGGGGTTGACCTCATCGCCCGCCGCAAGCGTCGCGTAAGCTCCGCTCAGCGTCGTCACTGCCGCTTGCACCCGACCCGTGGCCAGCTCCAGCTTGCCCACGGTGTTCTCGAACGCCGCGGTGTAGACATGGCGCTCGCCGAACGACGCCTTGGCGAGCTCGACCGCGGCCCGGGCGTGCTCGAGGCCCTCCTCGAGCGCCTCCATCTCGTACTCGAGCTCGGCCAGCTGGTTGAGCGAGATCGCCACGTTGGCGTCGTCGTGGCCGTAGATCCGTCGGCTCATGGCGATGCTGTGCTCGAACGCCTCACGGGCAGCCGCGAGCTCGCCCAGCCCCTTGTAGACCCCGGCCAGCTCGCCCAACACGAGCGCCACCCGAGGCGTGTCGTGGCCGAGGCGATCGACGTAGATCGCCTTCGCTTCGAGGTAGTGCTCCTTGGCGGCCGGGAGCTGGCCGAGCAGCCGCCGAGTGCCGCCCAGCCTCACCTCGGTGTCCGCCACCATCACGTGACGCGGCCCGAGCTGCGCGCGCAGCCGGTCGCGCAGCTCGGTCAGCACGTGGGCCGCGTCGTCGAGCCGTCCGCCCTCGAGCAGCGCGTCGCCGCGCAGCAGCTGAACCCGGTAGACGACGCTGTGGTCGGACCACCGCGAGGCCTCCAAGCGCGCGGAGCTGCGCTCGAGGAGGTCCAGCGCGTCCTTCCACTGTCCGCTCGCGAGAGCCATGGATGCGGCCTCGAGATCGAGCTCCGTCTCGTAGACGATCGGGCGGGCGCTCTTGCGCGCCCACGCGCGGCCCAGCGTGAGCAGTAGGCTCGGGTCGATCGGATCCGCGGCGCCCTCGCGGCGAGCCTGGAGCATCAGCACCAGGGTCATGACTGCGCTGCCGTGGTCGCCGGCCTCGATCGCGAGGCCGAGTGCGGCCTGCAGCGGTCCCATCACTCCCTCGGGCGGGCCCTCGAGCATCCGCTGACCGACCCGAAGTCGAATCGCGATGCCCTCGAGCTGGCGCAGGCCTGCCGCGTGGGCTCGCGTCTCCACCTCGCGGAACATCGCGAGCGCTTCGTCGACGCCACCCTCGGCGAGCCGCAGCTGCCCGTCGGCAAGGAGGCGATAGGCGGCTCGAGACGCGGCATCGGTCTCCGGGCTGCGACTGAGATCGTTGCGGCTCGCGGTCGCGTTGGTCATGACATTGGAGCGCACGAAGTCGGCCTCGCACTCCTCGATGGGGGTCATCCCCTCGACGAGCCCCGCGGCCTGGCTCAGCAGCGGCTCGTCGCCCTCCTGAAGCCGTTGCACGAGGTTCTCCAGCGTATAGCGCCGTCGCTCGAGACACGCGCTGCGCAGCTCGAACAGGTCCATCGACTGCGTGCCCTCGTGGTAGGTCGCCTCGCAGGACGCACGTCGCATCGTGCCCCACGCCTCGCCGTACTCGTCGATGAGCCCGGTCACCCGCGACGCCAGCCCTTCGCTCCCGCTCGTGACCAGCTGGGCGCGCACCCGCTCGCGCACCAACGGCGACCACACCTCTTCGATGACCGCGGACGCGCCTTCGCACGGGTCGATGGGGTGCTCGGCCAGCGCATAGCCGAGCCCTCCCGTGGTCGCGGCGAGCACCGCTCCGAGGGCCCACCACTTGCGTCGCCGACGCGAGCCCATGACGCGCTCGAGCTCGTCGACCAGCGCGCTCATGCTCGGGTGCCGTCGCTCGGGTACGAGCGCCAAGCCAACGAGGAGCGCCCGCACGAGCCGCCGCGGCAGGCGGGCCCCCACGTGCGCGCGCCCAAGCGCTCCGGGGTGCTCGAAGTCCATGCTCTCGTCGCGCTCGTAGGGCACGGCGCCGAGGAGTGCCTCGTAGAGCGCCACGCAGAAGCTGAACTGATCGCAGCGCGGACCGATGGGGAGCCCGCGCCGCTGCTCGGGCGCCATGTAGCGGGGCGTGCCTGCAATGGCGCTCTGCACCGTGCTCGACGACCCTTCCATCGTCTGCGAGGGAGAGACCTCCAGCGACGGCTCCGAGCGCGACTCCATCCACCGCACCAGGCCAAAGTCGGCCACCTGCGCGCGGCCATCCGCGCCGATGAGCACGTTGTCGGGCTTGAAGTCACAGTGGGCCAGACCTGCCACATGGGCCGCCTGCAGGCCTCGGCCCGCGCCGATGAACATGGTCAATACCTCTTCCCAGCCGCGACGGCGGAGCTCGAGCCACGCTCGTAGGGTGCGCCCCTCGACGAATTCCATGGCGACGTAGAACCCGTCGCCGCAGCGCCCGCTCTCGTACACGGTGACCACGTTGGGGTGGGTCAGGCCGGCCGCGGCTCGGGCCTCGCGCTCCAGGCTCCGGCGGGCGCGCTCGATCTCCTCCACGTTGCCGCCGAGGTCGCGGACGACCTTGATCGCGACCTTGCGCTCGAGCTCGGGGTCCACCCCGAGATAGACCGTGCCCATGCCGCCTTGGCCGATGCGCTGCGCGATCGAGAAGCGGCCGATCGACACCGGCTGGCCCGGCCCCGCGAACAACTGCGCGCGTATGGCCTCGAACGCGACGACGCGCTCGAGGTCCTGGCGGACGGGACCGTGGGGACTGTCCGCGGTCTCCGGAGTGTCGGCGTCTGCGGCGGGCATGAGTCGACGACCCTCGGCACGATGATAGCGGACCGGCAGCGCCGAGCGGGTTGGAGTGTGCAGGAGGCTCATGATTCCATCACCGTGTGCTGAACGGGTCGAGCGCGTGGCGTCGAGGTCAGTCCCCGGACCGGACTCACCTCGACGCCTCGGCTCGGCTATCGATGCGGGCGTACGCGCCCGGGGAGCGCCGCGGGCCTCACAGGCCCCCGGTCGGCCCGCCCTGCCGCGCGGTGATGCACAGGGTCAAGTTGGCGTGCCCCTCGTTGTTGTTCGCGATGCACTCGCAGATGTCCGTATCCAGCCCCGGGTCCCGGTTCTCGCACCCGGCCGCGGTGCCCCCGCTGGGATCCGAGGCCAAGTAGAAGTCGAAGAACACGTCGTCGAGGACCTCCACGGTCCGCTCGTACGCGGCGAGCTCCGCCTCCAGGGCATCGATGGTCTCCTGGGCGTCGTCACAGACGGGGCCCCCTGCGCCGGTGGGATCGTTGAGGAGGAACATGCTGGCGAGGATGATGCTGGTCATTGTCGTGTCTTTCTTGCTGGCGAGGTTGGTAGGGCCGGCGTCGCCGAGCGACGAGCACCGGACACGTAGCAAGGTCCGCGAGGGGCACGAGCGGATCACCAAGATCGACGAATCCCCGATTCCGGCCGGTCGCCGCAGCGGTGTGCCGACCGGGCCGCGCTCGATGCCGACGTCCTCCTCGAGCTTGCCGTCCCGCGCACCGGCTGCGCCCACCCTCGTCCGTGACCGTCCGGCGAGCGGGACTTGGCTGGCGGTGGCGCGACGTTTGATGGCGATTTCTTCCCGCCAGGCCCGCTGCTATGCTCCGCGCGATGTCCATACCGAGGTGCCTTGGCGCGGCTGTGTTCCTGCTGAGCACCACCGGGTGCTTCTCGGGGAGCGACGCGCGCGGCCTCACGTGCCGCAACGACGACCAGTGCGGCACGAAGCTCGAGTGTGTGCGTGCGGCTCCCGAGGACGAGCTCGGCGTCTGCGGTGGCGGCGACCTGCCGACGAGCGAGTCCGACACGGACACGGGTCCGATCGCGTGCGGGGTTGCTCCGCCGGTCGTGTGTGAAGGGGTCGCGCCGCTCGCCAACCCCACCTTCGAGCAGCTGACCTTCACCGACCCCGGGTTCTCGGGCCATATCTCGGTCGCGGTCGGCCGCTTCGTGGGGTCGGACGAGTGGGAGGACATCGCGCTGCTGAACCTGTTCGAAAGCGACGTGCTCGTGTACCGCAGCGAGGCCGGCAGCGGATTCACGCGGATCGCCGACCCGTTCCAGACCTCGGCCAACCCCTTCGACATCGCAGCCGCCGATTTCGATTGCGACGGCAACGGTGACCTCGCCGTGGTGAGCCTCGAGAGCGGTCAGCTCGTGTTCGCGTACGGGCTCGGCTCCACCCTCGAGCCGTTCGATACGACCAATCCGCGCCAGGTTCCCAACGCGTGGAGCCTCGCGGTGGCCGACTTCGATCCGAGCAGCGATGGCCCCGAGGTCCTGGTCGCCTGCGACGGCTCGAGCTTCCTGTTCGGCAACACGGGCGATCGAACGTTCGGGGTGCCGACCAACATCGCGACCGGACAGGTCCCGTGGTCGGTCGTGGCGGGCGACCTCGATGGAGACGAGATCCCCGACGTGGTGATCGCCAACTCGGAGCAGTACGACTTCGAGGATGCCGACAACAACGACTTCGTCACGATCGCGCTGAGCGGGAGCTCCACTCCCTTCATGGCCCAGCCCTACGGGCCCGCTTCACTCACCAACCCGATCGACGCGGCCATCCTGGATCTGGACGAACTGCCGGGCGCCGATCTCGTGGTGGTCTCGAAGCACGTCAATGCCGATCAAACGGTGACCACGCTGAACGGGACGCTGAGCTTCCATGGCAACGACGGCAACGGAAACTTCAGTCCGATCCGCAGCGACATCCCCGTGGGCATCGGCGCAGGTTCCCTGGCGACGGCCGATTTCAACTGCGACGGAGACATGGATATCGCAGTGGGACACGACATCGACGGGGTGTGGATCTTCTGGGGTCCGGAGCATCGCCTCGATCAGCACACGGAGATCGCCACGGACTCCGCGGTGGGTACACGCATGGAGGTCGCCGATCTCGATCACGATGGCTATCCCGATCTCGTGCTGCCGATCTTCGGCCGGCTCGACGCAGGTGGCGTGGCCGTGGAAGACGGCGGACTGACGATCCTATGGAAGGCCGCGCCATGACTTCATCGACATCCCGCTCGTTGTGTCTGGTGCTGGCGTTGTCGGTAGGGCTCCCGGGCACGACCGCACTCGCGGGTCCGGCGGAACAGACCGAGCAGGCCTCGCTCGAGGAGGCCGAGCGCTTGCATCGCCAGGGGCAAGATCGGTACGACACCGCCGACTTTCAGGGTGCCATCTCGCTATGGACGGAGGCCTACAGCGCTCTGCCCAAGACGCCGCGGGGCGCGGCGAAGAAGCCCTTCGTGCTCTACAACATCGCCTCGGCTCACGAGCGAGCCTTCGAGATCTACGGCGATGTTGCGCAGCTCAAGCAGGCGCGCGCGCTGCTGGTGAAATTCGAGCTCACGATCGACGAGATCTACGGCGATCCGAGCGAGGCCCAAGCGGAGCGCGACGAAGTGCGCGAGCGGATCGCGGCCATCGACGCGCGGCTGGCCAAGCACGCCGAGCAAGCGGAGGCGAGCGGTGAGCCCAGCCCCAAGCCGGGCGCGAGCACGCAGGACGAGCCCGACCCACCTGCGAGCGACGACGGTCGGCCAGGGCGGACGGGTCCCGATCCACGGCTGGTCTCGGGCGCCGTTCTCATCGCCTTGGGCGGCGGAGCCGGTGCCGTGCTCCTGGCCGGCATGGGGCTCGGAGCCAAGGCCAACGACATCAGTGCGATCCCGCCGACCGACCTCGACATGCGCGAGAGCCAGTTCGATCGCGGTCGCACGGCCAACACGATGGCGATCGTGGGAGCCGTGGCCACGCCCCTGCTGCTCGGAGCCGGCATCGCCCTCGTCGTGCTCGCCAAGCGAAAGCCACGCTCGGGGCGTAGGGCCACCGCGCTGACGCCGATGGGTCTCGCGCTGCGCTTCTGAGCGCTCAGTGGAAGATGTCGAAGGTCCCGTCGGCTCGCCGCTTCGGGGGCTTGTTCACCGTCGGCTCCGACGCGGGCTCGTCGACCTTCGGATCGGCGACCGGTCGCGGGGTCCGGGGTCGCTTGCGCCGTCGATCCGACTTGCCGGACGAGACCGTCGGCGTCGCTGACTCGGCGCCCTCGGAGGTCTCGCCAGAGGTTGCGCCGGTCGTGGTGTCGGCCTCGACGGCTTCGGTCGTCCCCGTGTCCGCCGCGGCCGTCGTGCCTTCGGCTCCGTCCGTGGTCGCGCCCGAGTCCGTGCCCGAGTCCGTGCCCATGGTCACCGGCGCCGTCGCACCCGCCGTGACCGCGGCAGCTTGCGGGGCAGCGACCCGGGCGTCGGCCTCGCTCGCCGCGGCGGGCTCGAGCTTGGTCTCATCGCCCTGCGCGCCGTTCAGGAGCCAGATCCCCGCCGTAGACACCACCACGGTGACGAGGGCGGCCATCGCCACGGTCCCCCATACGCTGCGGCGTGATGGCGCATCGGTCCCTTCGGCGGTCTCATCGGCGAGCTCGAGCGATGCGCCCGTAGGTAGCTCTTGCGCCCATCCCTGCGGGGGCAACGGCACTCCCGACATCCCCGGGGGCATCGGATCGGCGACGACGGTCGTCATCACACTGCCGTCGACTCGGGCAAGCGTGTCGCGGAGCTCGCCCATCGTCGCGAAGCGCTCGGCGGGGTCCTTGTGAAGACAGCGCAGGATCGCCGCCGACAAGGCGACGGGGAGCTCGCCGGGTACGCACTCCACCCAGCGGTAGAGATGCGCGTAGATCAGCTCGTGGGGAGTATTGCCCGCGAACGGACGGCGCCCCACGAGCAGCTCGTAGGCGAGGCAGCCCAGGCTGTATACGTCGGTGCGAGCGTCCACCGCGTCGCCGCGGATCTGCTCGGGGCTCATGAACGCCGGCGTGCCGCAGACCGCCCCGGTGCGGGTCAGGCGACGGGCTTCGCCCTCGAGCGCGGTCGACTTGGCGATCCCGAAATCGATCACCTTGGCGACCTCCTCGCCGCCGCGGACGGTGACCAGCACGTTGTCCGGCTTGACGTCGCGGTGGATCGCCCCCTGCTCGTGCGCCGCGGCCAGTGCATCGGCGATCTGAACCAGCAGGTTGCGCGCGCGCGGCCACGCGAGCGGACCGTCGCGACGGCACACCTCGCGCAGCGAGCAACCGTGCACGAGGTCCATGACGAGATAGGGGGCTCCATCGGGGGTGCTGCCGAAGTCGACGATCTGCACGATGTTGGGGTGCTCGATGCTGGCGACGATCTTGGCCTCTCGCAGCATCCGCTCGCTGCGCTCGCGGAAATCGAGCTCGTCCTGCACGGGCGAGAGCACCTTCAGCGCGACCTTCTTCTTGATCACGACATGGGTGGCCTCCCAGGCCTCCCCCATGCCGCCCACCCCCAGGCGCCGCTCGAGCCGGTAGTGCCCGCCGAACATCATGCCGGGCACGAGCGCGGCCCCTGCAGGCTCCGCCGCGGCCGAGTCGGGGCTGGCTTGGCCCCCGCCCCCGAGCGTGGCGAGACCGCTCGCCGCGGGGGTCTCACCATGCTCGACGCTCGGACTCGGGTCTGCGTCGTGGGCCGACACGGGGAGCAGGCTAGCATGCGCGGAGGAAGGCTCGGCACGACCGCCCCTGCGCCGTGTGGAACAGCTTGGGGGCTCCTTCGCCGCGGAACTTCTCATCGGACTCTTGGTAGCGGTGCAGCTGCTTGACCGCGTCGTCGCGCCACTTCTCGCCGAGCGTGGGGCTCTTGCACTCGATGACCGCGAGCGGGATGCCGTTGACGAACAGCACGATGTCCGGCTTGATGGCGTGGCGAGTGCCGCGGACGCGGTACTGGCGGACCGCGAGGAGATCGTTGGCGGCGGGGTCCTCGAAGTGGGCTCGCGGAGGGACTCGCGCTCCGCCGGGGACTCGAGGCTGTCGGCCGGCACGGTCGAGTAGCCAAGGCGCTGAAGAAGGGCCATGGCCGGGTCCTCGGAGAGAGTGGCTTCGTTCCAGCGAGGACGGATCATGTAGGCTCCGGGACCGGACGGACGGGCAGCGACGGGTGGACGAAAGCAACCCAGGCCCGGCGGGCGGGCCGCGGTGGTAATGTGACGCTCGGGATGCGGGCACGGTCGATGGTGCTGGTCGCGTGCTGCGTGGGAGCGCAGGGGTGTGCGGAGCCGCTGCCACCGATCCGGTACGTGACGGAGAAGGCGCTGATCGGGACGGATTTCGACGAGGAGGTGTGCCCGTCTCAGCTCGAGGCCATCGATGAGCAGATCCGGTTCGTCGAGGGGATGCTCGATGCGGCGTCGGATGAGAAGATCGAGATCTATGTCTACTCCATCGACTCGGAGAGCTTGCCGAGCTGTGATGGGTTCGGTTGCTATGACTACGAGCGAGACATCATCCAGACGCTCTGGCCGGCAATCGGCCATGAGGTCGTGCACGCGGTAGAAGCCCGATTCGTTGCGCGTCCCATTCGATTCTGGTCGGAGGGCATCGCGGTGGCCCTCGATGGCCGTGGCACTCACGAGGGCTGGTCGCCGGTGATCGACAATGTTGGTGTGACCGACTATCGCGAGCTCGACTACGCGACGACGGGTCACTTCGTGCGCTGGCTGCTCGAGAACGAAGACCCTGCGCTCATCAAGCCCGTGCTGAAGGGCGAGTCGGTCGAGGCGGTGTATGGCCGGTCGATCGAGACGCTCGCGGCCGAGTACGAGGCCGAGCATCCGTTCGCGTATCCGCCGTGGTCGCCGTGCGACTACCGTGCGCTACCGAGCGTGGAGCCCGAGCGGTGGGCCGAGACGATCGAGATCTCGTGCGACAATCCCGACGGCACGGCGGGGGAGAACTATCGGAGATCGGTGGTGCGCTCGGTCGAGCTGTCGGCCGGGCGCTACGCGCTCGAGACGATCGGAGGCTCGGGGACGCGGATCGTGGGCTGTCAGATGGATGTGTGGGAGGAAGCGCCACCGGAGCTGGCGAACGGCGACGTACCGAACGAGGTGGAGAATTCACAGACGGCGGTGGGCCTGCTGTTCGCGAGCGGGCAGGTGCACGAGCTGGCACTGACCGACGGGACGTACAAGGTGGTCGTGGCTACGCTGGAGCTGGAGGAGCAGGTGAGCGTGGAGCTACGGCGGGTTGGGGATTGAAGAAGCGTGGCGAACAGTGCATGTCATGAAGCTCGGCCACGTGCTCCTCGTCGCTAGTGCCGCCCTCCTGTTCGGCGGGTGCAGGGAACGAATCCCCGTCGGAGGTTGCCCCTACGACGAGGTGGAGGTCTCCCCGCAGTTCGTGACGCCGTGGGACACCGTGCTCGAGGAGGACATGACAGCGCTCGGGGGGCCGTTCCCCGGGAGCTTCACCTGGCTCGATGGCGAGGATGTCATCACGGTGCCGAAGGCCGGACAGGTGATCGAAGTGGAGGCGCAGGTCGAGATCGACCTCTCCACCGCGAGGATGCACGAGTACATCATGGGCGACCGCGTAGCGGCGTGCGAGACGGATCGCCTGTTCGTCGACGCCGATGTCTCGTTCGTGCGGCTCGACGATGGCGAGGTCGAGCTCTCCGTACCCGTCACGATCTACCGAGACCACGGTTTCGACTACTACAACGCCGAGGCCGAGACGCCGGTCTCCGAGTTCGCGCCCGGCCTCGT
>JBFIJN010000058.1:0-25721 GCA_041600735.1 Nannocystaceae bacterium | reverse complement strand
GCGGCCACCCGCAGCAGCATCGCCTCGTCACCGAAGCGCGCCGCGAGCTGCACGCCCACCGGCAGACCGGCAGGCGTGTGGTGCACGGGCAGCGAGATCGCGGGCTGCCCCGTGATGTTGAACAGCTGCGTGTTGGGGTAGGCCTCGAGCTGCTTGCGCGCGGCGAGCAGCGCCTGCCGCAGCAACGGCCGCAGCGGCAATCGCCGCAGCAGCTGCAGGCCGAGGCGCTCGAGCGGGCTCGGCAGCAGCTCGCCGATGCGAGCGGGCGGGCGGGCGGTGGTGGCGGTGAGCAACAGATCGTAGCGCTGGTGGAATCGGGCCAGCACCCACGTGGCCTCGGCCTGGAGGTTCTGTAGCTCGATGAGCCGCCCGGCGCCGAGCTTGCGCCCGATCTCTCGCATGACCCAGGTGGGGAGCTCGATGTCACGCGGTCGAACGCGTCGGCCGAGGCGGCGCTCGGCGTGGGCCAGGTCGCCGCACACGTTGGCGGCCACCGTGCTGAGGTAGGCATCGGCGATCGTCTCGCGATCGAAGTCGGGGCGCGCTTGCTCGACGTCGTGGCCCAGCGCGGCGAGCTGCGCCGCGGTGTGCTCGACCGCAGCGCGACACTCGGGGTCGGTCTCGCCCGCCAAGAGTGGCTCGCTGGTGAACGCGATGCGCAGGCGTCCGGGGTCGCGCCCGACCTCCTCGACGAACGGGCGCTCGGGCGGCGGTGCGTGATAGGGCGAGCCAAGCTCGGGGCCCGCGCTCACGTCGAGCAGCAGCGCGCAGTCACGAACGGTGCGCGTGAGCACGTGCTGCACCACGTATCCCGACCAGCGCTCGCCTTGATCGGGCCCGACGGGGGTGCGCCCGCGCGTGGGCTTGAGCCCCACGAGCCCGCAGGCGGAGGCGGGAATGCGAATCGACCCGCCTCCATCGCCGCCATGGGCGGCGGGCACGAGGCGCGCGGCGACGGCGGCGGCGGACCCTCCGCTGCTCCCCCCCGGCGTGCGATCGGCATCATAAGGATTGCGGGTGGCGCCATGCAGCTCGGGCTCGGTGATCCCCATGATCCCGAGCTCGGGCGTGTTGGTCTTGCCCAGCATCACCAACCCGGCCGCCTTGTAGCGCCGCACCAACTCACTGTCGGTGCGGGGCACCTGAGTGGCGAAGAAGCGGCAGCCGGCCGTGGTGGGAACCCCTGCATAGTCGGCGAGGAGATCCCTGAGGAGGAAGGGCACACCGCCGAGCGGCCCCGCAGGCAGGCCTTGTGCCACGCTCTCGCGGGCCTGGTCGAACATGCGCTGGACGACCGCGTTGACCCGCGGGTTGTGCGTCTCGACCTGGGCGATTGCTCGCTCGAGGAGCTCGGCGGCCGTGACCTCACCCGCCTTGACCAGGGCGGCAAGGGCGGTCGCATCGTGCTCGATGTACTCGTGGGCCTGCACTGGGGTTCCGTGGCCTTCTATCACGTTCGAGCCCGAGCGCGGCGGCGTGAGGTCGCGGAGGCCGTGGGTGTCCGCGACAAATCAGCCCGGGACGATGGTCCCAGCCTTGCCACGGTCACATGGGCGAGCCAAAGTCCGCCGCATATGACCGCCCAACGGTCCCAGATCCGCAACGTTGCGATCATCGCGCACGTCGATCACGGCAAGACGACGCTCGTAGACTCGCTCTTGGCCATCGCAGGGGCGTTTGCCCGCGGTGAGGGAGACATGGCCCAGGCCATGGATTCCGGTGATCTCGAGCGCGAGCGCGGGATCACGATCACCAGCAAGCCCACTGCGCTCGTCCACGGCGACGTGCACATCAACCTGGTCGACACCCCGGGCCACGCCGACTTCGGCGGCGAGGTCGAGCGCGTGCTCAACATGGTCGACGCCGTGCTGCTCATCGTCGACGCGGTCGAGGGGCCGATGCCCCAGACCCGCTTCGTGACCGAGAAGGCGATCAAGCGCGGCCTCAAGGTGCTGCTGGTGGTCAACAAGGTCGATCGCGCGGCGGCCGAGCCCCACCGGGCGGTCGATGCCACGTTCGACCTGCTCGCCTCGCTCGACGCCAGCGAAGATCAGCTCGACTTCCCCATGATCTACACGAGCGCGGTCGAGCGCTATGCGCTCGAGGAGCCGGAGGGCGAGCGACTCAGCATGACCGCGGTGCTCGACATGATCGTGAAGCACGCCCCGGCGCCCGAGGTGTTCATGGATCGGCCGCCGGCCATGTGGATCTCGACGCTGCTGCACGACCCGTACCTCGGCTTCCTGGCCATCGGTCGCATCAGCAGCGGCCGCATCGAGATGGGTCGACGGCTCGCGCTCATGCGCCCGGAGCCCGCCTCCGCCGACGCCGAGCCCGGCGCCGCGGTCGAGGCCAAGTGCGAGGAGATCTTCCGCGTGAGCAAGATCCTGGGGTTCCAGGGCCTGCACCGCTTCGAGCTGCCCGACGCGGTGGCCGGCGACATCGTGGCGGTGGCCGGCATGACCTCGCTGCAGGTGGGCGACACGCTCACCGCGGAGTCGCCCGACGACCGCACGGTGTTCCCCGCGCTCACCGTGGACCCGCCCACCATGACCATGCGGTTTCGCTCCAACGACAGCCCGTTCTCGGGGCTCGAGGGGCAGTGGGTCACTTCGCGCAAGCTGCGAGAGCGGCTCATGCGAGAGATCCGCTCCAACGTGGCGCTGCAGGTCGACGACACCGAGTCGCCCGACGAGTTCGAGGTGCGGGGCCGCGGCGAGCTGCACCTCTCGGTGCTGATCGAGACCATGCGCCGCGAGGGCTACGAGCTGTGCGTGTCACGGCCGCGGGTGATCTTCCGCGAGACGGCGACCGGCAAGACCGAGCCCTACGAGCGCGTGGTGGCGCAGTGCGACACCGGGTTCACCGGCGCGATCATCGAGCGCCTGGGCAAGCACGGCGAGATGCTCGTGATGGAGGAGGACGGACCCGGGCGCACGCGCATGGAGTTCCGCGTGCCCACGCGGGCGCTCATCGGGTATCGCTCGGAGTTCCTCACGCAGACGCGCGGGACCGGGGTGCTCTCGTCGATCTTCGACGGCTACGGGCGCTTCCTCGGCCCGATGCGTCAGCGACCGCAAGGGGTGATCATCGTGCTGGAGAACGGCGAGACGATCACGTACTCGCTGCACCGCCTGCAGGAGCGCGGGATCCTGTTCGTGGGCCCGCAGACGCGGGTGTACGCCGGGATGATCATCGGCGAGCACAGTCGCGACAACGATCTGGTGGTGAACCCGTGCATCACCAAGAAGCTCACCAACATTCGCTCGGCCGGGGCCGACGAGAAGCTGTTCCTGACCCCGCCGCGGGTGATGAGCCTCGAGCAGGCGCTCGCGTTCATCGAGGACGACGAGCTGGTCGAGGTCACGCCCAAGAGCTTGCGGCTGCGCAAGCGGGTGCTGGATCACAACCTGCGCAAGCGTGACGAGAAGCGCTCGGCCGAGGTCGTCGCCATCTAGCCGTGCGGACGGGTGGGGTGGTGGTCGGCGGCCGTGCGCATTCACATGGTCGCTTGACACCCCCCGATCCTGCCCGTAGCTTCCCTCCCAAGATCCTCTCCAAGGCAGGTGCTGGGCTCTAGCTCGACGATTCTCCCCGGTTCGCAGACGTTCCATCCCGCAGTCGAGACCACGCTGGTCTCTTCGGCATCGATGCCCGTCTCACCGCTTCGTCGACGGCCCAGCACCCCCTAGAGCTCGATCTTGCTGCGAGGTAGTAGGAGTAGATCCCTACGCCGGGATAGCCTCCCGGAGACGTGAGTGCAATTCTCACCCTCGCTACCATTTCTTGGCGGGCTGGGTCGCTGGGCATCGTGCCCCGCACCTCGGGCTCGCTAGAGTCGGTCACGCACGCGAAGCCGCGCCCCTGGGGCTAGCGACTTTGCGCGGGCGTGGCTCGGAGCGAGGAGCACGGCCATGACCTGGGCCGATCCATACATCGAGCGCCTGCGCAGCGGGCAAACTGTGCAATTTCGACCCCGCGGACACTCCATGCGGGGCCGCATCGAGAGCGGGCAGCGGGTGACCGTGGCGCCCTGCGAGGACCCCGATCCCGAGGTGGGTGATGCGGTGCTGTGCCGAGTGCACGGGCGCTGCTTCCTTCACCTGATCAAGGCGGTGCAGGGCCACGGCCCGAGCCGCCGCTATCTCATTGGCAACAACCGCGGCGGCATCAACGGGTGGATCCCGCGCCGCTCGATCTTCGGCCGCTGCGTGGCGGTGGAGGACTGACATGACGACTACGAACCCCGAAGACTTCTTCACCGCCGACGACCTCGTCGATCGCCCGCCCGACGTGCACTCGTCGCCCTCGGGCCGCCATCGCCTCGAGGTGCGGCCCTACGCCACCAAGCCCGACTGTTGGGACTACTCCCGCGGTACGGTGATCCGCGTGGCCGATGGCCGCGAGCCGCAGCGGCTCGAGCTGTCGCGCGACGAGGACGGGGCCGTCGCGGCCGCGGCGAAGGTCGAGCGCTACCTCGCCAAGCAGTCCGGCTAGAACTCCGTTTGCCCGCCAAAGCCCGCAGCTGCTGCGCTGGAGCCCGATTCTCCTTGACGAGTGACTCGCGGTCATTTATTAGCTGACTCGAAGTCATTCGGATCCTGCGCAACGTCGAAGGCGGTGCGAGGGTGCGAGAGGGGAGCCGGGATGAAGAGCGAGATCAGCACCACCCGACGTGGTTTCTTGCGGGGATCGATCGGTACCGCGGGCGCGACCTTGGTGGTCGGCAGCGAGTCCGGGTGCTCGCGACCGCTGCACACCGAGCGCGGCGAGGGTACCCAAGCGCCGGGGGCTGCGGCGAGCGAGCGCGTGCAGGTAGCGACGACGGTCAACGGCAAGGCGCGCACCCTCGAGGTGCACCCCGACGACTCCGCGCTCGAGGTGGTGCGCCACGAGCTCGGCCTCACCGGCAGCAAGCTCGCGTGCGGGCACGGAGCCTGTGGGGCGTGCACCATGCAGCTCGATGGCACGCCGGTGACCACGTGCATGCTGCCCGCCACCGCGCTCGAGGGTCGCCAGCTCGTGACCGTGGAGGGCCTGACCCAGGGCAAGGCGCTGCATCCGGTGCAGCGTGCGTTCATGGCCGAAGATGCGCTCCAGTGTGGCTACTGCACGCCGGGCTTCGTGGTCGAGGCGGCCGCCTTCCACGATGACTGGCGCAAGCACCACGGTACGCGCGAGCCCTCGCGCGACGAGGTGGCGGCGGCGCTCTCCGGTCACCTGTGTCGCTGCGGCGCCTACGCGCAGATCTACGCCGCGGTACAGGGGGCGTGTGCGGGTCGCTTCGACGCGAAGGGGGCCGAAGCGCCGCGCTACGACGCGCGCGAGAAGGTCACGGGCAAGGCCGCGTACACGGTGGATCAACACCCGAAGGGGCTGCTCCACGCCAAGACGCTGTGCTCGCCCCATGCGCACGCGACGGTCACCAAGCTCGACTGGTCCAAGGCACTCGCGCTGGCCGGGGTGAAGGGGGCGGTCGAGCTGCTGGGGGCCACCAAGAAGATCCGCTACGCGGGCCAGGAGATCATGGCGCTGGCCGCGGTCGACGAGCGCACGGCCGAGGCCGCGCTGCGCTTGGTCGAGATCGAGTACGACGTGCAGCCCGCGGTCGTCGGCATGGACGCGGCGCTCGAGGCCGGCGCGCCGGTGGTCTACGCGGCCAAGAGCGATCGCAAGCATCCGCCCAATTCCTCGGAGGGGCCGATGTTGCCCGAGGGCTGGGAGGGCAACCTGCGCGGGCCGCTGAAGCTGTTCTCCAAGAAGGGCTCCGAGGCGCGCCGCGGCCTCGACAAGGCGCGCGAGGGGGAGGGCACGCTGGTCGAGGGCACGTGGCGCACGCAGGTGCAGTGCCACACCACGCTCGAGCCTCACGCCGCGCTGGCACAGTGGTCGGGCGAGGACGAGCTCACCGTGCACCTCAGCACGCAGGCCGTGCACCACATGGCCAGCGAGATCGCCGACCGCTGGGGCCTGAAGGAAGAGCAAGTGCGGGTGCTCGCTCGCTACGTGGGCGGCGGCTTCGGTTCGAAGGCCACGCTCACCAGCGAGGTGGTGGTGGCCGTCGAGCTCTCGAAGGTGTGCGGCGGGGCCCCGGTGCTCTACGCCCTCGACCGCCGCCAGGAGCTGATGATCGGGGGCAATCGCCCCGCGGCGAAGACCGAGATGTCACTGGCGACCAATGCCAAGGGCATGCTCACGGCGATGCGCTCGGTCACCCACAACGACTCGGGCGTGGCGGTCGGTGGGGTCGTGGGGGTGATGCATCGCATCGTCTATCCCGACGCCCCGCGCGAGATCGTCGACTACGACGTGACCAACCACGCACCGCCGGGCAAGCCGTTCCGCGGGCCCGCGGGGCCGCAGGCCTACTGGGCGCTCGAGCAAGCCGTCGACCAGCTGGCCCACGTGCGCGGCGAGGACCCGGTGGCGCTGCGCCGGCTGTGGGACCCCAATCCCGCCCGCAATGCGCTCTACGACTGGGTCGATGCGCTGCCCGAGTGGAAGGATCGCAGCGCCCACCAGGCCGATCGCGGTCGCCATCGCCGGGGCATCGGCCTGGCCACCGCGGCATGGTTCTCGTTCACGGAGCCCAAGAGCCGCATTCAGATCGACGCGAGCCCCGCGGGGATCGTGGCCTCGACGGCCAGCCAAGACATCGGCAACGGCACGCGCACGGTGATCGCCAACGTGATCGCCGAGGCGCTCGGCCTGCCGATGCGCGAGATCGAGGTGCGGGTGGGGGACTCGCGCTACGTGCCGGGCGCGTTCTCGGGCGGCAGCCGTACGACCTCGTCGGTGGTGCCGGCCGCGACCCACGCGGCCGAGCAGCTGAAGGAAGAGCTGGTCGACCTGGCCCGCAAGCACTTCGGGCTGTCCGAAGCACGTGCGGGCTCCGGAGGAGTGGAGCACGCGAGCGGCAAGGTGCCGTGGTCCGACGTGCTGGCGATCAGCCGCAAGATCACGGTGGTCGGCCGGCGCAGGCGCGACGAAGGCGGCTACTACTTGCCCCCCATCCAAGGGCTCGCGATCGAGCGCGCGATCTCGGGCGCGGTGCAGGTGGTGGAGCTCGAGGTCGACACTCGCCTGGGCCACACCAAGGTGCTGCGCACGTGGGCGGGCTATGGCGTGGGTCGCATCGTGTCGCCGGAGCTCGCGCGCAGCCAGGCGCAGGGCGGCATCATCCAGGGCATCAGCTATGCGCTCTACGAGGAGCGCCGCCTCGATCCCAAGCGCGGCATCCTGCTGAGCGCTGGGCTCGAGGACTACCGCATCATGGGGATCGGTGACGTGGGCGAGATCCACGTCCACTTCGACGAGAGCGGCTACGAGAAGATCCGCGGGCGCGCGGTCGGCCTGGGCGAGCTGGTCACGCTGGCGCCCGCGGCCGCCATCGGCAACGCAATGTTCGATGCGACGGGCTGGCGACCAAGAGAGCTGCCGCTACGACCCGATCGCGTGCTGCAGGGGGTGCGAGGATGATCCGCTTTCCGACTTCGCTGACTCAGATCGAGGCCGCCAAGGACGGCTCGACGCCCGTGATCCGGGCGGGGGCCACCGACTTGTTCGAGCGTCGACGCCTGCGCATGGCGGAGGGTCCGCTGCTCGATCTTCGCGACCTGCCCGAGCTCGACACGATCGAGTGGGATCCGCTGGGCGCGGCGACCGTGGGGGCCAAGGTGCACATCGCAGCCGCGGCCGCCGACGAGGCGCTGGTGCGGGCCTACCCGGGGTTCTGCGCGGCTGCGGGGGCTCTGGCCACGCCGCAGATCCGGGCCGTGGCCACGGTGGGCGGCAACCTGCTGCAGGCCAACCGCTGCTGGTACTACCGCAATCCCGACGATCGCTGCCTCAAGCAGGGCGGGAGCGCGTGCACGGCTCGCGGCGGTGATCACCTCTATCATGCGTGCTTCGATCTCGGTCCGTGCGCGTCGGTCCACCCGTCCACGCTGGGGATGGCGCTGCTGGCCTACGAGGGCCGCGTGATGGTGCACGGCGCGGCCGATCGCACGGTGCAGGCGCTCTACGGCGACGGCTCGGATGGTACGCGGGATCATCAGCTCGAGCCGGGGGCGCTGCTCACCCACGTGGTGCTGGCCCCGCCGCTGCCCCGCGAGCAGGCCGCGTACTTTCGTGCGATCAGCCGCGCGCGCTCGGAGTGGCCGCTGGTCGAGGTGCTGGTGCGGCTCGCGATCGATGATGGGGGCACGGTGCGCTTCGCTCGGGTCGCGATGGGGGGCGTGGCTCCGGTGCCGCTGCGGCTGCTCGCGGTCGAGGCGGCGCTGGTGGGCAAGCCGGCGAGCGCCGCGAGCTTCGCCGAGGCCGCGGCCATCGCAACGGACGGCGCGAGGCCGCTGCCGATGACCAAGTACAAGGTGAGGCTCGTGGAAGGCACCGTGCTCGAGACGCTCGAGCGAGCGAGCCACGCGACGCCCTCGACGGTGCTCGAAGTAGGAGGTACGTGATGGAGCTGTGTCGACACTTGCGCTGGAAGACCTTCTCGCGCGACAGCGGAGATCCCGAGCAGATCAGGGAGTCGCTGCTGCGCAGCCAGGTCCAGTTCTCCTGCCTCCAGACCTGCCAGGCGTGGGGCCCCGACGATGACGTGGCCTCACCCGAGTGCTGCAACGCGCAGCGCACGTGCTTCGTGAAGGATCCGCTGGGCGGTCCCGATCCACGCGTGGCCTGAGCGAACGGTAACCACCCGCGTGGGCTGGCGTAGACTCGTTACGATGCGTGGTCTCTTCCTCGGTCTCACGGGAATCCTGCTTGCCGCGTGCTCGTCGCCGAGCGCCCAGCCCTCCGCAACCGCGGCGCCGACGGCCGATCCAGTCGCCCTCGCGGCCGACGATGCCGCGGTCCCGGTCGCGGATGGCGTGGCGTACTTCGCCGGCGGCTGCTTCTGGGGCGTGGAGCACTATATGGAGCAGCTCGACGGGGTGCTGAGCGTCGAGTCGGGCTACATGGGCGGCCACGTGGAGGCGCCCACGTATCAGCAAGTCTCCAGTCAGACCTCGGGCCACCTCGAGACGGTCGAGGTGCGCTTCGACCCCGCGCGGATCTCTTACGAGGCGGTGGCGCAGCGCTTCTTCGAGATCCACGATCCCACGCAGGCCGATGGTCAGGGTCCCGACCTCGGGCCCGAGTATCGCTCGGCGGTGTTCTATACGAGCCCCGAGCAGAAGCAGACGACCGAGGCACTGATCGGGCGGTTGGTGGCGCGCGGCTATGCCGTCGTGACCGAGGTTCGCCCTGCCGATCGGTTCTGGCGCGCCGAGGACTACCACCAGGACTACTACGCGAGCTCGGGGAAGACGCCCTACTGTCACAGCCGGGTGAAGCGCTTTGGTGACTGATCGGGCGGGAGCCTCGCCATGGAGTGCGGCCGTGGGGGCTGCTATCTTCGGCCGGCCGTGACCCGACCCACCGTGCTCGATACGCCCGCCGAGGTCGAAGCGATCGTTCGCAGCCTCCCCGCACGCCTGCGTGCCGACCGGGTCGAGGGCTGGGGCGGGCGCTTCCACCTCGTGCTCGAGGGCGACGCCACGCCGGAGTGGACCGTGACGATCGAGGAGGGGACCTGTGCGGTGGAGCCCGGCCTCCACGGCGAGCCGAGCTGCGTGCTCAGCATGACGGCGAAGACCTACGTGGGCGTGGAGACCGGCAAGAAGAATCCGATGGTCGCGTTCCTCAAGGGGCGCATCAAGATCACGAACGTGGGGCAGATGCGTCGCTATGACCGGGCCTTCTACAAGCTGTACGACCTGCCCAAGGACGACGAGTCGCCCGAGCCCACCGAGGGCTCGCCGCCCGCGTCTTCATGAGCGGCGGCCCTGGCGTCGCGCAACGGACCAATGTTCCGTGGGTGGGTCGCGAGCGTCTGCGCGTTCGCGTAGGCCGGATCGATCCGCGCGACCCGGCGCGGCGTACACCTCGGGAGACCATCGAGGAGCACGGTTTTGTCCGTCGTCTACGCAGCACGCGCGGGATTCGACCGCACTGGAATTGACCACCCGCCACCCGGTGTCCTAGGGTGGCGTACCACGCGCATGAGCCCTCCCTCCCCCACAGTGTTGGCCGAGATGGAAGACGCCGATGTCATCCGAGAGGTGGCGCGCGGAGAGATCAAGGCGTTGGCTGCGCTCTACGACCGATACGCCGGACTGCTCCTCAGCATGGCCAACCGCATGTTGGGGGACAAGACCGTGGCCGAAGATCTGATGCAGGACGTTTTCATGGAGGTGTGGCGTCGAGCGTATGCGTTCGACCCCACGCGAGGCTCGGTGCGCACGTGGCTGCTGGTGCGGCTGCGCAGTCGGGCGCTCGATCGCCTGCGCTCGGCGCAGTACCGACGCGAGGTCACCGTCGACGACGTGGGCCCCCGCGAGGCCGCGCCCACCCACGAAGATCCCGAGCTCTCTCCCGACCGCGCGCTGGTGCGCGAAGCCATCCAGCAGCTCCCCGAAGACCAGCGCATGGTCATCGAGCTCAGCTACTTCCAAGGCCTCTCGTCGTCGGAGATCGCAGAGCACATGGGGTCGCCGATCGGCACGGTGAAGTCGCGGACCGCGGCGGCGCTGGGCAAGCTACGCGCGGCGATGAGCGCGGTCGACTCTGGCGGTGCGCGCGGCGAGAGCCAAGCGCGGGACGGAGGCATGCAATGACCAGCCCAAAGAGTGAGTCTGGCGGCCCGTCGAGCCCGCCGCCCTCCGCCTTCGAGGCCTTCGACGAGCGCGTGTTCGAGTTCCTCGCGGCGGGCCTGCGTCCGCTCGCGGTGCCCGGGGGCCTGCGTGATCGCGTGCTGAGCCCCTTGGGTGGGCGCAACCGGTTCTTGCCGTTCCTCGATCGCATGATGTCGCTGTGCGATCTGCCCGAGCGCGAGGCCGAGGGCCATCTCCACAGCGTGGACGAAGACGCGATGTGGGACGACATGCTGCCCGGCATTCGCTATCGCGACTTCGACGTCGGTCCGACGCTCGGCGAGGCGCACGGGGGGCTCGTTCGCTTGCAGCCCGGCGAAGTGTTCCCTCACCACGCGCACGTGGGTGAGGAGCGCGTGCTCGTGCTGCAAGGAGAGATCGTCGACGACGCCGGGCACCACTATCGCGCCGGCGACCTCGTGGTCTCCGCGGACGGGTCGAGTCACGAGCTGCGAGCCGTGGGTGAACAAGAGGCGATCTACGCGGCCGTCGTCACCGCCATCGTGTTCACCGGCTCCGACGACGACGACGACGACGACGACGACGACTGACCGCCGCTCCCGATGGGGTAGGTTGGAGCGGGCCGGCTCGAAGTCGGTCGGTTCGGAATCGGCCGGTTCGGGCCGCGCATTGACACGGCCGGTGCACAAGCACCACGATGACGACGATGAGCGGTCGCGTTGCGTCCGCGGTGCGCAGGCTCTCGAGCCTCCTGTGCAGCCCGTGGGGAGGGACTCGAGAGCCCGAGGAGCCCCCGCTGGTGCGAGGCGGGGTGCCCTTCCTTGGCTGCGCGCTCGCGTTTGGTCGCGATGCTCCGGGGTTTCTTCAGCGCTGCCAGCGGCGTCACGGCGACGCGTTCACCGTGCACATGCTCGGTCGGCGGATGACGTTCTTGCTCGACCCGCGTGACTACCCGCTGGTGTTCAAGAACGCCGAGGCGCTCAGCTTCAGCCCCATTGCGCACGAGATCTCCACGCGGGCGTTTGGCTACGAGACGGTCTACTCGTCGGGGCTCACCGAGGCCCAGCTGCGCGAGACCTATGCCCACCACCTGCGGCCCGCCACGGTGGGCGCGCTCGCCGAGCGCACGCAGCAGGAGCTGGTGCGGACGATCGCCGAGCAAGTCGCCGCGCTGCCGCTCGGCGCGGCCGGCGACGACGGATGGCGCGAGCTCGACCTGATGAGCTTCGTGAGCCGCAGCGTGTTCGAGGCCGGGGTCGTCGCGATGTTCGGGCGCGGCCCCGTCGACGCGGGCCTGCACGATGCGTTCGTGCGCTTCGATCGCAGGTTTGCCCCGCTCGTGGCGGGCGTGCCGATCGGTCTGCTCGGCGTGCGACGCGATCGCGAGCGGCTGGTCGAGCAGCTGCGTCCGCCGTGGGCCGAGGCCAGCGCGTTCATCGAGGAGCGCCGCGAGCTGCTGCGCGAGTACGTCGACGACGTCGAGGCCGCGCGCGTCAGGCTGTCGATGCTGTGGGCCTCGCAGGCCAACACGATCCCGGCGGCGTTCTGGGCCCTCGCGCTGATCCTCGAGCACCCCGCAGCGCATGCGGCGATTCGGGCGGAGATCGATGAGGTGGTGACGCGCGACGAAGCCGGCCGCGCGCACCTCGAGCCTGGGGCCCGCAAGGATCAGCCGGTGCTCGACGCTGCGATCTTGGAGATGCTGCGCTTGTGCTCCGGCGCCACCAGCATCCGCACCGTGATCCAGCCGCTGACGCTCGAGCTTCACGGGGGGCAGCGCTGCGCGCTGCGGGTCGGCGACAACGTGGCCGTGTTCCCGTACCTCTCGCATCGCGACCCAGAGATCTTTGCCGACCCCGAGGTCTATCGCTTCGATCGGTTCTCGTCGGCACGCGGTGCTCGGCAATTCCGCAAGGGCGGGGAGCGGCTCGGCTTTGCGTTGATGCCGTTCGGCGGCGGCGAGACGATGTGTCCGGGTCGGTTCTTGGCGCAGACCGAGATCAAGGTGTTGGTCACCTTGCTGCTCGCCGACTACGAGCTCGAGCTCGCGCCCGGGGCCCGCCGACCGAGGCTCGATCTCTCGCGCTACGGGCTCGGGATCTTGCCGCCCGTGGAGCGGCTCGGGGTGCGCCTGCGGCCGCGGCCCCGGCGCTAGCGGGAGGGCGCAGCAGGGTGCGCGGGGCACGGGGAATTCCCTACGAGGGCCCCGCGCCCACGCGGCAGTCCGCGGCCGCCACCGGTCAGGGACGCGAATCGAGCCCGTTTGACGGCGAATTACGGGTTCTTCGAAGCCTTGGGGGGAAGTCCGCCATAAATTGGGTCGATGCGATTGCTTCCTTATCCCGCCGCCACGCTTCTTGCCTCGTTGCTCTGCGCCCCGCTTGGCTGCGTCGTCGCAGCGGACGACACGGCCACGACCAACGAGGTGTCCACCAGTCAGTCCGCGAGCACGAGCACGACGTCGGACGACACGACATCGGAAGGCACCACGGTGAGCCCACCCGATGACACCACCACTGCCGCGGACTCCGGCTCGGACACTGGGATGTCGAGCTCGGACGGTGGCGGAGGCGGGCAGGCCTGCGGCAACGGGGTGATCGAGGGCACCGAGAAGTGCGACTGCGGCGGAGAGCCGTGCTCGCCGGCGGGCCTGAACGGCGCGCAGTGTGCGGGCCTCACCAACCCGCAGTTCCCCATGCGCGTCTACACCGGCGGCATCCTCGACTGTAGCCCCGCGAGCTGTCAGTTCACCTTCGCGACCTGCAGCTTCTGTGGTGACGGCGTCCTCAACGGCAACGAGGTGTGCGAGCAGGGCGACGATCCGAACGTGAGCTGCCAGGATCTCGGCATGGGCAGCTCGACCAACGACCTTCCCTGCGGACCCGACTGCCAGATCGATACGACCTGCTGCGAGATGCCGCTGCCCAAGGGCTGCTAGTCCAGGGCTCGTGCGAGCTCGACCGAGCCCCTCGCGATGTGCGGGGGGTTGCGGCGGGCGCAGCTTTGGTCGAGCATGCGGGCGCCATGAAACTTCTCGCAGGTTCGTTCGCACTCGTGCTCTCCGTGTCCCTCGCCGCCGCCTGCGATTCGGGCGAGAAGAAGGGCGACGACAAGAAGGCGGAGGCGAAGAAGGACGCCAAGCCGACCGACGTGAAGGCCGGCGAAGCAAAGGCCGACGCCGACGCCAAGGCCGATGCCAAGGCCGCGGAGCCCGTCAAGCTCGCCGCGCTCTCGCTCGAGGACGCGAGCATCGAGGCCTCGATCCAGGCCCCCGAGGGCGCCAAGGCGGCCGAGGAATTCGGCGCGGTGGTGGTGAGCTCGGGAGAGAGCTTCCAGCTGCAGATCAACACCGGCGCCGCGGACCTCGCCAGCCACAAGAAGGAGATCGAGGGCAACACGGTCAACAAGCTCAAGAGCTTCGTGACCGAGTCCGAGACCGAGCTGGTCTACGAGACCGAGGTGATGGGCAAGCCCGAGTTCCACTTCGTGGCCAACGTGGCCCTCGACGAGGCCAAGTACAACTGCGAGGACAAGAAGGGGCAGGCGTTCGCCAAGGCCGACATCGACGCGATGCTGGCTGCGTGCAAGTCGCTCGCGGCGGCCGAGTAGCCCCGCGGGCTCGTCGAGGGTCCTCGGGGCCGCGCTGTAAGGGGTATCCGAGGGCTGGCGTTCGGGGGCCGCCATGCCTCGGATGAACCCCTTGTTCTTGCTCCTTGCCCTTCTCGTCGTGCTCGTCCCCGTTTCGGCGCAGGCCAGCCTCAAGATCGCTGGCGCCAAGCCGGAGCGGGAGCGGCGCGAGACGGCGCCGCGCCGCGGGATCTACGTGGGGGCCAATGTTCGGCCCGGTGCCGCGGCCTTCGGAAACACGTTCGTCCCCGTGGTCCGCGGCGACTACGAGGTCGGCGGCGGGGTGACCGATCACTTCACCCTAGGCGTGGCGATCGGCGGGACCGGGTACCTGGCCCTCGACAAGGGGAGCTTCAACGCCGACGTGGTGGCGCACCGCTTCTTCGGCAAGGGGTTGTTCCTGCGCGGGGCGCTGGGCGTGTCGAGCCGGGTGCCCGCCATGGCGTCCGTGCCCACGCTGCCCGGCTTGGGCGGCGCGCTGGGCCTAGGCTACGAGTTCCGCGTGCTCGAGCGCATGGGTCTCGGTCTTGGCGTGGACTACGACCTTCGCCTGCGCATGGATGGTCGGCCGGCGCAGGCATGGTTCGTGGGGCTGCGCTTCACCGGCTACCTCAACAAGAAGAACCGCTGACGAGCCCGCCCAGCGAGCCCAAAAGAGAAGACCGTGGCCCCGCTCACCCCCCCGGCGAGTAGGACCACGGCCTTGCAAGTCTCGAAGGTCAGACACCAGCGCGCCGCGTCATTCCAGGACCGGCGCGCATTTTCTTGGTTCGAAGCGTCGGGGTGCGCGAGCGGGCGATTCCATCCTCGGGCTCGAGGCCGCCGTCATCGCGCGGGCGGGTGTGACGCCGTGCACGAAAAGCATCCCATCGAGGTGCGGGCCGGTGGCGATTCGTGGGCGGCTGCGGCAAGATGGAGGCGGGAGTGCTCGTGCCCTCAGGTCTCGGACTCGTCGTGATGTTGAGTATGGCGCTGCCGGTGACCGGCGGCGGCTCGGCGTTCGCAGTCGGTCCGGCGGCGCCTCCACCCAGCACCGCGCCGCCCCGCACCGCGCCGCCGAGCGCTGCTCCGCCCGCGGGCGTGGTCACGCCACCCAGCGCCTCGCCGCCGTCGAGCGTGGTCACGCCGCCGCCGAGCGCCTCGCCACCGAGCGCGTCGCCGCCGAGCGCCGCGCCGCCGTCGAGCGTGGTGACGCCGCCGCAGAGCGGTAGCCCGCCGACCCCGGCGCCACCGAGCGCGACCCCGCCCAGCGCTTCGCCGCCGTCGAGCCTGGTGACGCCGCCGCCGAGCGGTAGCCCGCCGACCCCAACGCCGCCGAGTGCCTCGCCGCCGAGTGCCTCGCCACCTGCGCCCCCCGGCGGTACGCCTCCCGCGGCGCTCGCAACCCCGCCCGCGGGTGGCTCGCCTCCGAGCGGCGCTCCGGTCGATCCCGGCAAGGCGCTCGACAAGGCTGGCAAGGCGCTGTCGAAGGCGGGCGAGCTGAAGGATCGGGCCGATGGGGTCCGCGATCAGCTCGCTCCGGCCAAGGAAGAAGAGGACGCAGAAGAGGCCGAGGACGAGGCCGCGCCAGCGCAGGAGCCCAACGAGCCCGCGCCGGACTACGTCGACTACTCGAACACGTGGCGCGAGTCACCACCCTCCACGGTCGTGATCACTCGCGTGGAGCACCGGCCCTACCACGCGCCTGCGCCCAAGCCCGCGCCGAGCTACGAGCCGCGCGCGCATGGGTTCGTGGGGGTCTCGCTGCGCGGCACGACCACCAACCACAACCCGAGCGCGCTCTCGGGCGCGCGCGTGGGCTTCACGTTCGACGATCGCTTCACCATCGGCGGCGCGTTCTACTCGCTCACCGCTCGCTTCGCCGGGGCCATCATCGATCCCGAGGGCCACAAGCTCGGCATGCGCATGGGCTACGGCGGGGTGCTGCTCGGCTGGACCCTCTACAAGGGGCGCGTGATGCAGGTGGGCCTCGAGACGCTCGCGGGGGCCGGCGCGGCGTGCATCTCTCGTAGCCGCAAGTCCTACGGGCGCTGGCAGTGCATCGAGAAGGTGGGCTTGGTGAGCATCGAGCCTGGCCTCGAGGTCGGGTTCGTGGTGACCGACTGGGTGCGGCTGGGCGTGACCGGTGGCTACCGCTTCGTCACGCGCGAGGCCTGGCGGCCGCCCAACGACTTCACGCTCTCGGGGCCCTACGTGGGCCTCAACGTCGATTTCGGGGCGTTCCGCAGCCGTGACGGCGCGCGTCGCTAGCCCGAGACCACGAGCAGGCTGGGGTCGGGCGGATCGGCGTAGAGCCGCCGCACGACGGCGGCGCGGTGCTCGAGCACGCGGCGCTGATTGAGGTAGCCCTTGTCGGTGGTCTCGCCTGCGTCGAGCGAGGGTGGCTCGAGCTCGAGGGAGACGCGGCGGATCGCGGTGCTCGACGCGGGGTGCTCGGCGTTCCACGCCCGCAGCGCGGCCCCGAGCTGCGTGCGCAGCCGCTGGAGCGCGGCGTCGTTGGCGGGCGGGGCCACGAACAAGAGGGCGGTGAGGTCGTCGCGATCGTGGCCCGCGATCACGGCGTCCTGCACCCACGGTGCGCACGCATCGACGAGGGCCACCCGCAGCTTGCCGACCACCACCCAGGTGCCGGTGGCGAGCTTGAAGTTCTCTCCGAGTCGGCCCTCGAACGAGATCCCTTGGGTGGGATCGGACTCGTCGGCGAGGCGCCCTGCGTCGCCCGTGCGCAAGAAGCCCTCGTCATCGAGCGCAGGCGGATCGATGCGCCCGCCGGGCGACCACGTGCCGGGGGTGACGTTGGGGCCGCGCACGCGCAGCTCGTGGCGCCCCTCGGTGGCCGCGAGCTTGATCTCCACCCCGGGCGCGGGCAGGCCGATCACCGCGGGCGTAGTGGTTGGGAAGTACGCGCTCGTGGCCAGCGGCGCGGTCTCGGTCGAGCCCCACGCGGAGGCGAAGAACACGGGGCGCTCCTCGGCCCGGGCCAGCGCCTCGAGCCGCGCGCGCGTGGCCGGAGGCAGCGCTGCGGCGGCATAGAACAGCACATCGAGCCGCGCGAAGAAGCGCTGGCGCAGCGCGGGGTCGGCTTCCATGAGCCCCGCGAGGAGATCGTAGCCGCGCGGCACGTTGAAGTAGATCGTGGGCGACACCTCGCGCAGGTTGCGTGCGGTCTCGGCCACGAGCCCCGCGGCGGGGCGGCCTCCATCGATGTAGAGCGTGCCGCCGTTGCGCAGGATCATGTGCAGGTTGTGGTTGCCGCCAAACGTGTGGCTCCACGGCAGCCAGTCCACCGTGACGGGCGGAGTGTCGGCGAGGAACGGCCACAGGGTGGCGATCGCCTCTTGGTTGCTGCACAGCATGCGCTGGGTGTTGACGACGCCCTTGGGCGTCCCCGTGGAGCCTGAGGTGAACAGGATCTTCGCGACCGTGTCGGGGCCCACCGCGGCCCAGGCCTGCTCCATGGCGGTGCTCGGCTCGCTCCGCTGCAGCGCGGCGAACGAGTGCGCCGGGCGACCGCCGTCGCCTTCACCCACGATCGCCACGCCTTCGGGGAGGGTCGCGAGCGCGGCGCGGTGGCGGGCGAGATCCTCCGCGAACACCACCCCCGGCCGCAGCGTGCCGATGACCGTGCGCAGGTTGTCGAACGTGGTCGACATGAGCGAGTACGCGGCGGAGATCGGGGCCGCCGGCACGCCGACCTGCATCGCGCCGAGCTGCACCAGCGCGTGCGCGAGCGAGTTCCCGGACAGGATTGCGACGGGGCGGTCGGGCCGCGCTCCGAGCTCGAGCAAGCCGCTGCCGATGCGCTGGGCGGCGCTCCAGGCCGCGCCGTAGTCGAGCGTGCGCCAGCCCTCGGCGTCGCGCTCGGCCATCAGCACGCGCTCGGGATCGAGCTGGGCCCAGCGCTCCAGCATGACCCCCACCGCGCGGACGCAGGGCCCGGGCACGTGGGGAGAGCGGAGCACGAGATCGAGGCCGCGACGCTCGATGTCGACGGCCGCGGGAGCGAGGCGGACGGGTCGCACCATCGGCTCACTCGCGCGAGGGCCAAGTACAGTAGCCGAAGCCCGTGTTCATCATCGCTCCCGTCTCGCACACCATGCCCCTCGGGCAGAACCCGTCGGCGCTGCACCAGAGCACGCAGCCGTTGGTCCCGGGGCCGACCTCCGTGCACATGGGGGGCGTCATGAACGCCTCGCTCCAGGGGCACTGCTGCTCGTCACACGGCGGGGCGCACACGCTGTCGCCGCTGCCTGTCTGGATGCAGTACGCGTCGGGATCGTCGCAGGGCTCGTTGCCGGGGCAGGGACTGTACGGATCGCCACTGGGTGCGCCGGTGTCGGGGTCGTTGGTGGTGCCGTGGGTCGTCGTGCTCGTGCTCGTGCTCGTGCTCGTGGCCGTGACGCTCGGATCCGTGCTCGCGCTCGACTCGTCGAGGGCGTGGGTCTCACCCATGCCGTTGGACGAGGCGCCGTCGCTCGCGGCGCTGGTGCCCGCCGCGTCGACGCACTCACCCGAGAGCTCGCCCGAGAGCTCGCCGAAGCGGTGACCCGAGCTGCAGTCGGGGTCGGGGAAGCTGCACACGCTCTCGGGCTCGCAGCGACCCGCGACGGATTCGGTCACACACTGCTCGTCGGTGCTGCAGGTGAAGCGCTGGGCCACCCCGCAGGTGATCGCCGCGGTCGAGGCCGCGAGACCGAGCAGTATGGCCACGGAGCGCATCACGACCCCGGAATCATACTCCCAAGCGAGGGCGCTGCGGGGCCGTGCTCGCGCTAGGGGACGAGTGATGCCAGCGTGCTGGGCCGCTGGAGCTGGTCCAGCTCGCCCTCGAGCGCCGGGAACCAGCCGAAGAACACGGGTAGCTGCAACTTCTGCTCGGGGCTGAGGTAGTCGAAGTTGGAGCCGCGGTCGTTGACCTCCCAGAACTCGCGCGTGTCGAGGCAGCGCAGCTCGTTCCAGATGCTCGAGAGTCGCTCGGCGGGCTCGCCCTGCATGTCGCGCGCGATCCGCTGGGCCAGCGCGTCGGCGTCCTCCATGAGGTAGGTGGTGGCGAGCTTGACCTGGGCCCGCCGTACGCCGCGGAGGGTCTTTTCTTGCTCTTGGGTCTCGGCGCGCTCGTCTACGGCGAGGAACACCTCGAGCAGCTGGTCGTGGATCTTGCTCCCCTGGCGAAACGCGACCGCGCACAGCGTGCCGACGTCGTGGGCGATGACCTCGGTGACGAAGGTGAGCCCGCGCTGGTAGGCGAGCGCGCTGTAGTAGCGCATGAAGCGGGCGATCTGCAGCGCGCGCTGCTCGAGGCTGCGGTGGTGGTCGGCGTCGGCGAGCTGCTCGTGGGTGAGCACCAGCTCGCCGAGCTGCCGGTACTGGTGAAGGATGTTGTAGGCGGTGCGGATGTCCGAGGCGTTGATCGTGGCCCGCAGGTACGTGTTGAAGAACTTGATCGAGAGATCGAGCGCGTGCATGTCACCGCGATGCGCCGCGGCCTCGCCCAGGCGGCGGGTGTCGATCGCCACGAGGTAGCAGGTGTCCTTGATCTGCCCCAGCGCCTCGCCGAACAGCATCTGGAACTGGCGCATGATCTTCCACTCGAGCCAGGTCCCGCGCCGCCGCAGGTCTTCGATCGCCTCGGCGGAGAGGCTGACGAAGTCGGGGCTCTGCCGGTTCCACACCGGGATCCGGTGCCAGTCTTGGCGCATCGCGGCCTTGTTCTCGCCGTAGCGCACGCCAAACTCGCACAGCGCATCCACGGCGTCGGAGGCGATGCCCTTGTCCTTCTGCTGCAGCGCGTTGAGGCCCACGTTGGCGAGGTGCTCGACGGCTTCGATGGCTCGCCACTGGCGCGCCTCGATGGCCCCGGCGGCCCGCCCCTTGATCGGCGTGGCGGCGGCGAGGCCGTCATCCATGATGCGACCCACGATCTTCTCGGGATCGAGGAAGTCGAACACGTAGGCGAAGTAGGGGAACAGCAGCAGCAGGCTCCCCGTCATCAGCAGCATCGAGAACAGCACGCCCCAGCGCGGCAGGTACGAGTCGCCGATCGAGAAGTTCACCCACAGCACGTAGATGTTGCACACCACGAAGAAGCCCAGCACCAGCAGGTTGGTGCGGGCGCGGAAGAACAGCGAGGTGATGTGCGGCGTGAAGCGAGTGGCGGCGAGCTGCACGATGATGCTCGAGACCGTGAGCGCCAGGCCCAGCACCGCGGCCATGACCTCGCCCAGGCCACCCAAGGTGTTGCGCGCCTGGTCGAGGTCTTGGAACAGCACCGAGTGCAGCAGCCCGCCGGCCGTGATCTCGCCGCCCTGGTCTTCGAGCGCCGAGGTCAGCAGGTCGAGCCAGAACGAGGCCAGGAAGATCAGCGCCGCGATCCCGAGGATGGCCAGGAACGGCAGCGACCAAGTGGCCATCGGCAGGGTGATGCGGCGGTCGGCGAAGTGCCCGGCCCGGGTGAGCATGCCGTCGTGCGTGGCGAACGACGACTTGCCGCTTGGGGGCCGTGGCCGCCCGCGGCCTGGCTCGCCTGGGGGTGGGGGCTCGGGGCCGCCCACGGCCGGCTGCGCCGGCTCGCCTGGTTCGCGCTCGGCCACCGGAGCCGACGGTAGCAGATGGCCGGGGACCAAGGGTAAAGTAGCGCCACAGGCATGCTTCTAGCGGTCGACGTCGGTAACTCGCACACCACGGTCGGCGTGTTCGAGGGGGAAGCGCTGCGGTGCGAGCTTCGCCTGACCACGCGCCGCGGCTGGACCCGCGACGAGCTCGCGGTAGGATTGCGCCAAGCGCTGGGCCTCACGGACCTCGACTTCGCGGCCGTGGACCAGGCGATCGTGGCCTGCGTGGTGCCGGCGGTGCTGGGCCCGCTGGTCGAGGCGCTCGCGCGCTACGTGGGCGTCGAGCCGCTGGTCGTGGGGCCGGGGATCCGCACTGGCATGCCGATCCGCTACGACTCGCCGCAAGACGTGGGGGCCGATCGCATCGTGACCGCGGTCGCCGCTCACGAGCGCCACCGCGGTCCCGACGGCAACGGGCTGATCGTGGTGGACTTTGGCACGGCGACCACGTTCGACGTGGTCTCCCCCAAGCCCGAGTATCTCGGCGGGGTGATCGCCCCGGGGGTCGGCATCGCCGCCGATGCGCTGTTCGAGCGCGCGGCCCGGCTGCCGCGGGTGGACATCGCTCGGCCCGATCGCGTGGTGGGGCGCAATACGGTGGGGGCGATCCAGTCGGGGTTGGTCTACGGCTACATCGGCCTCGTCGAGGGGTTGATCGAGCGCATCAAGGCGGAGGTCGAGTGGCCGTGCCGAGTGATCGCCACGGGTGGCTTCGCTCCGTTGGTGGCGCGCGAGTCGAGCGTGATCGATGTGCTCGACGACGCGCTGGTGCTCGAGGGCCTGCGGCTGATCCACGCCCGCAACCATCACGTCCCACGCGGCCGCTGATTGCCGGCTCGGTCTGGTTCTCGTCTGGTTCGGGTCTGGCTGGGCGTTCCTAGCGCGGCTGTGAGGCGAGCGGGCGTCCCAATGCAGTGGACCCTGCTGCCGCTTGCCCCTATCGTGTACGCATGACGACTCGCTTGACCCTCTGGATCGCTTGCGCAGCCCTGCTGCTTCCCGCTTGCAAGGCAGAGGACGACGGTCCCAAGGATCCGAGCGGGCCCAACGATCCCAATGATCCGATGGACCCGATGGACCCGATGGATCCGCCCACCGCGTGGCTCGTGGGCGAGGACGGCGAGATGCTGCGCCTCACGCTCGACGAAGAGGTGTCGACGTATCCGCTCGATCGCGCCACCGACTTCGCTGCGATCGCGTGCAATGGCGAGGCGACGGCCTGGGTGGTGGGCGATGGGGCTACGCTGCTGCTGACCCGCGACGCGGGCGAGACGTGGAATCCGATCGAGCTCGGCTTGCCCGCCACGACCCACCTGAGGTCGATCGCGGTCACCGAGCACGAGCCCGAGGGTGCGGAGACGCTGTGGGTGGTGGGCGATGAAGGCATCGCGCTGCGCTCGACCGACGGCGGCCACGCGTTCACGCCCGTGGGCAGCCCGGCGGTCGACTGGACGTCGGTCGCCACGGATGCGCACGGCGAAGTGGCGTTCGCGGCGGGGCAGGATGGGAGCGTGTGGCGTAGCGATGCCGGCGCGCCGTTCGTGGCGGTGCACGCCGCCGATGCCGAAGCGCTCTACGATGTTGCCGTGAGCGCCGACGGGACCCTGGTGGTCGCGGTGGGCGAGGGCGGTCGCGTGCTGCGCAGCGAGGATGCAGGCGATCGCTTCACCTCGATCGGCTCGGGCACCGTCTTCGATCTGCACGCGGTGCAGCTCCAGTCCGACGCCACGATCATGGCCGTGGGGGAGGTCGGGGTGGTCTCGCGCATCGATGCCGCGGGGCCTCGGGTGCAGCAGCTGCTCGGACCCGACGACACGCTCTTCGACCTTCACCTGCGCGCCGATGGCTTTGGCGAGACGGTGGGCAGCGGCGGTGCGGTGCTGCGCACGACGGACGCGGGTGAGCACTGGGATCCGGTCGCCACCGGCCGTACCGCCGACCTCCACGGGGTCGACGACTTCCATCCCGGGCCGCACCTGTGAGCGCGGCCCGAGCCCGCCCCGGTGCGGGCTCACGGCGTGGGTAGATCGAGCCGATCGCGGGCGTCGGCCCGCGTGCTCGCCACGGTGATGAGCTCCACGCCAGCCATCGCCCGAGTTTCGCCTCGATCGCGCGAAGGGGGTTTCTCGGGGCCGGCGAGCCCGGCCCTCCTGCGTGCTAGGATGGCCGCGATGGCCTTCGAGCACACGCCGCTTGGCGAAGCCGAGCTCGGGCCCGCGGTCTGGAAGGTCGTGCGTCCGGGGGCACCTGCGCCGCTGCAGGGCATGGTGGCGCGCGGCCTCGCCCCGCTGCCGCCCCGCGATCTCGTGGTGGCGCTCTACCAGATCTGGGTGACCAACGTCCCCGATCTGGCCGAGCAGGCCGCGAAGACGCTCACGACGCTGCCGCCCAAGCTCCTCGGGGCCGCGCTCGCGGATGCGGCGATGCCTGCGGGCGCGCTCGACTTCGCCGGGCGCAAGCTCCCGCGCCAGCAGGAGGCGCTCGAGGCCATCGTGCGCCACCCCGTGGTGCACGATCAGACCTTGGTGGCGCTCGGCCGCGTGTGCCCCGAGGGCATCTGCGATCTGCTGGCCGAGAACCAAGACCGCTGGCTGCGCTGCCCGGCGATCGTGGAGTCGCTGTACCAGAACCCCAACTGCCGCATGAGCGTGGCGCAGCGCATGATCGAGCTCGCGGTCCGCGAGGGGCTCGCGCTCCAGCTGCCCAACATCGAGGAGATCAAGCAGGCGATCTTTGCCGGCGCCGACGAGCCCGACGAGCCCGAGGACGCGGTCGCCGGAGACGAGCAGTTCCGCCAGCTCGCGCAGCGGGTGATCGCGGGGCAAGATCAGGTGGTCGAGCGGATGGTCGCCGCCGGAGTCGACGAAGAGGTCGATCCTGATGAGCTCGTGCTCGAGGCGCAAGAACAGCCCGACGAGGGACTGGAGGGCCTCGAGACCGCGCTCGAGCGCTCGGCCGACGAAGAGCTGGAGCTGCCGCTCGAGGCCGACGTCGACCCCTCGGCCGTCGCTGCCCCGGCGCCGCCGCAGGCCGCGGAGGCGCCCCCGGCCGAGACCAGGGGCGGTGATCCGATCACGCAGATCACCAAGCTCTCCATGATGAAGAAGATCCGCCTCGCCATCATGGGCAATGCCTTCGAGCGCGCGGTGCTGATCCGCGACAGCAACCGGGCAGTGTCGCTGAGCGCGATCAAGTCGCCGCGCGTGAAGGAGAACGAGGTGGTGGCATACTGTGCCAACCGCAGCCTGGGGCACGACGTGATCCGCTACATCGCGGGCCGGCGCGAGTGGACCAAGCTCTACTCGGTCAAGCTCAACCTGGTGCTGAATCCGAAGACGCCGATGTCCTCGGCGATGTCGCTGCTGAACCACCTGCACGCGCACGACGTGCGCAAGGTGGCGCACTCCCGCAACATCCCCAGCGCGCTGGCCACGGCGGCGAAACGTCGCATGGCTCAGCGCCGTTGATCCCGAGCTGGCCATGAACCCCATTCTTCGAGCCCTGTGGCGCTACGGCGGCATGCTCGTGCAGCCGCGCGCCACTGCGCACGCCCTGCAGGCCGAAGAGGGGCGCCACGATGGGCTCATCCTCGGCACTCTCTATCTGCTGTGCGTGGGCACGCTCGATGTGATCCGTGGGGTGGCCATGGCCCGGGTCACCGCGGATCTCGGGGGCCTGCTGATGCTGGTGTCTGCGGTCGGTCGTGTCTTGGTGGCGCCGATCGTGGTGTTGGTCGCCTGCGAGACCGTGCTCGGGCGCGAGCGCTCGCACGGCCGCGGCCTGATGCTCGTGCCGCTGCTGGTGGTCGCGGCCGTGGCCCACGAAGCGACGGCTCACGGTCTGCTCGTGCCCGCGTTCGTGCCCGAGATCGTGGGTGGCCTGCTGGGCGTCGCGCTGGCCTGGTGGGTGAGGCCGGCGATCGCGACCGAGGAGGCGGCCGGATGAACGGACGCAGCGGTGCGGCCACGCTCGTGGGCATGCTGATCGTGGCGCTGGCGCTGCTGGGGGGCGGTCGGGAGCTGCGTCAGGGCATCGTGCAGTGGGACCGGCTGGGGCCGCTCCCCCCAGGAAACGCGACGCCGGCCTTCGAGGTGCTCACGCTCGATGGCGGTCGCTTCGCGAACGAGGATCTGCTCGGCAAGGTGAGCGTGGTGACGTTCTGGGCAACATGGTGCCCGGCGTGCCGCAGCGAGCTCGGCGACCTCGAGGAGCTCCAGCACGAGTATGCGCGGGGCGAGGTGCAGTTCCTCGCCATCAACAACGAGGGCGGCGGGCTGTCGCCGCGCCAGGTGGTGGCGCGGGTGCAAGGATTCGTCGACGCGAGCGAGATGACGCTGCGCACCGGCCTCGACGACGGCCGCGTGGCGCACAGCTTTCGCGTGGGTCCGATCCCGCACACGCTGGTGGTGGGGCCCGACGGCGTGGTCCGTCACGTGCACCAGGGCCGCGTGCTCTCGGCGACGCTGCGCGGGGAGATCGAAGCGCTGCTGCCCGAGCGCTGAGCCGTGTCGGGCTCTAGTCAGGGCTCGAGTGGGCGCAGCCCGTCGCGCTCGAGCTCCTCGACGATCGTCGCGAGCACCTCCCGCGCGGTCTCGACCGCAGCCGGATCGCAGCGCGCGAGCGCACGGGCGAGCGCGGCCTCGACGGTCCCGCCTCGATCCTGGTCGAGCTCGCGCCCGTGCGGGGTGAGGCGCAGGCGAAGGCGACGGCCATCCTCGGCATCGGCGATGCGCGCGACCAGACCGCGCTCGTCGAGCCGCGCGAGCACTCCGGTGAGCGTGCTCGGGTGCACGTGCAGCGCGCTCGCGAGGTCGCCCGCGCCGAT
>JBFIJN010000057.1:0-25880 GCA_041600735.1 Nannocystaceae bacterium | reverse complement strand
GGGATCGGGCGGGGCGTAGCTCTCGGTCAGCTTGAGATCGGCGCGCAGCATCGGCTCGAACAGCTCCATTAGCTCTTCTTCGTCGAGCACGGCCTGGGGGGTGCCGCCGAGGATGCGGAGCTCGTCGATCAGGCGAGCCCGGGTCATGCGGTGCATGGGCGCGTGCGAGAGGGGGAGCTGGGGCGCCCGCCGGGCGGAGACGATCAGCAGGCGAGGTGTGGGCAGCCCTCGGAGTGGCAGGCGCTTGGCGACCTCGAAGGCCAGCAGGGCGCCCAGGCTGTGGCCGAACATGGCGAAGGGGCGGTCGAGCCAGGGCGGCATGGCCTGCGCGAGCGCATCGACGAGCACATGGAGCTCGTCCACGGGGGCCTCGCCGAGCCGATCCTCGCGCCCTGGTGGCTGGAGGGCGACGACCTCGATCCCGTGACGAGCGAGCGGCTCGGCCCACGGTCGATACATGGAGGCACCGGCGCCAGCGCATGGGAAGCACAGCAGGCGCATGCGGCCGGGCTGGGTCGCGAGGCTGCGTATTGCGGCCGAGGGCGGGGGAGCGGGATGGGGGACGGTGGGCACGGGTCACTCCGGGCGGGCGGCGTCGCGGGGCGGACGCGAAGGGGTGAGCGAGGGGGCCGTCTCGGCCAGGTACGAGAGCGTGGCGCGGAGCGCCGCGACATCGAGCGAGGGGCACTCGAGGTCGCTGCCGGCGACGCCAGCCAGCGCGTTGCGGCAGTCGAGCTCGATCGACGACTCGTGGTGATCCTCGGTGAACAGCGGCGCGAACGGGGCGAGGGGATGGTCGGGGCGTTCCTGCACGGCCTGGACGAGGCGCTGCCGCCAGCTCGCATAGGGCACCACGGGCAGCGGGTAGCCGAGCGCGACGACGAGCTCGACGAGCTCTGCCATGGGGGTGGCCCGAGGAGCGACCCAGTGGAACGCCTTGCCCACGGCCTGCGGCTGGCTGGCCACGTGCACGATGGCCCCCGCGACGTAGTCCACCGGCGCGATCCAGAGGCTCGTGTCGAGCGCTGGCCAGGCCCCGAGCTCGATGCTGCCGAGCATCATCCGCAGCGAGAGGTCGCGGAGGTTGGCGGCGCCAGTGCGGGTATGACCGGTGACCGTGGCCGGCCGATGGATCGTGGTGGGCAAGCCGCGAGCGCGGGCCTGGTAGACCAGCTGCTCGGCGACCCACTTGCTCTGCTCGTAGCCGCGCAGGCCAGCGGTGAGGCGCACCGGATCGTCCTCGAGGATCGGGGGCCCCGCGGCATGCTCCTGCGCTGCGAACACGGCGGCGGTGGAGATGAAGTGCAGCGGCTTGAGACGATCGGTACAGGCGAGCCGGATGATCTCGTGGGTGCCGAGGACGTTGGCGTCGCGCAGCGCCCGGTACGGATAGGTGAAGTTGACCCACGCTCCCGCGTGGTAGATGGCGTCGATGCGAGCGGCGAGGGCCGCGAAGGCGCTGGCATCGAGCCCCAGCCGCGGCTTGGCGAGGTCGCCCGCGATGACCTCGAGCCGCGGCCCGAGTGCGTCGCCGGAGAGGCGCAAGCCCTCGAGGTGCCGCAGCAGGCGGGCTCGGGCCCGGGCGTCGTCGGGGGCCCGGACGAGGCAGACGATCCTGGCCCGGGTGCGAGCGGCGAGCGCGTCGACGAGGAACGCACCCAGGAACCCGGTCGCGCCGGTGACCAGCACGGTCTCGATGTCACGCGCGACGGGGGCGAGGCCCTCGACGGTGAGCGTGGGCTCGAGCTCGGTGTCGGCGAGGAGCTCGGCCCGATCGGTGCTGGCCACGTCGGGGCCGGCAGCATCGGGGCCGGTAGCAGCGGGGCGACCCTCGGCCAGGCGAGCCGCGAGCTTGGCGATGGTGGGGGCCTCGAACAGCAGGCGCACGGAGACGTCGCGGCCGAAGCGCTGGGTGAGGCGGGCGCAGAGCTGGGAGGCCAGCAGCGACTGCCCGCCCAGCTCGAAGAAGTCGTCGTGGATGCCGACCGGATCGATGCCCAGCAGCTCCTGCCAGAGCTCACGGATCACCCGCTCGCGCTCGTCTCGTGCCCCGGCATGGGACCCGCTCCCCGGCGGGCGCGAGGGGGGCGCTGGCGGATCGAGGGCAGCAGCGGCAGCGGCGAGGGCATGGGGCTCGGAGGACGCGGTGGCGTGCGGCGTGGCGTCGATCCAGTGGCGCTGGGGCTCGAACGGATGGCCGGGCAGGGGCACGCGAGTACGGGAGCCGGGCGGGTGCAGGGCGGGCCACTCGATCGAGTGACCGGCGACGAACAGCTGCCCCAGCGTGCGGAGGCGGTGCTCGACCTCGGACCTGGGATCGCCGGCGTGCCGCAGCGAGGCCAGCACCGGTACGCTGCGGGCCTCGGGCTGCTGGCGAGCCAGCGAGCCCAGCGTGCGCCCGGGGCCGACCTCGAGCAGCGTGGGCCGAAGCTCGCGCAGCAGCGTGGCCACGCCGGCGGCGAAGCGCACGGGGCGTCGTAGGTGCTCGAACCAGTACGCGGGATCGGTCGCCTGCGCGGGCGTGATCCAGGTGCCGGTCACGTTGGAGAGGTAGGGGATCGAGGGCGGGCCCAGCTCGAGCCGAGCCACGGCGGTCACCAGCGCGTCGGCCAGCGGATCCATCATGGCGGAGTGGAACGCGTGCGAGACCCGCAGGCGGCGGCAGGTCATGCCCGCGGCGAGGAGGGTGCGCTCGGCGTGCTCGATGGCGTCGTGGGAGCCCGAGACGACGCAGGCATGCGGGCCGTTGTCGGCGGCGATCGTGACGGTGGGTGGCAGCCGCGGGGCGACCTCGGCGGCGTCGTGGGCCACCGAGAGCATCGCGCCCTTGGGGAGCGCGGCCATGAGCCGGGCGCGGGTACACACCAGCGAGAGCGCGTCGGGTAGCGTCAGCACCCCGCTGATGCAGGCCGCGACGTACTCGCCCAGGCTGTGCCCGATCATCGCGACGGGGGTGAGGCCGAGGCGCTGCCACGAGCAGGCGAGGGCGTACTCCACGGCGAACAGCGCGGGCTGGGTCAGCGCGGTGTCGGCCAGCGCGTCGTCGTCGATCGACGACGAGCGCAGATCCAGGCCGAGCGCGGGGCGCAGCAGCTCCGCACAGCGATCGAAGGCCTCGGTGAACGCAGGATCGACGCCGTACAGGCCCTGGGCCATGCCCACGTGCTGGGCGCCCTGTCCGGGGAACATGAAGGCCACGCCGCGTCCGGCCAGGGCCTGCCCGGTGACGACGGTCTCGGGGTCGCGGGCCCGCAGGCGGGCCGCGGCGTCGGTGAGGCCGGTGCAGACCACCGCACGGCGGTGCGCGAAGGGATGGCGGCCCTGGGCCAGGGTGAAGGCCACGTCGGCGGCGTGAAGCTGCGGGTGGTGCTCGAGGTGCTGCGCCAGCCGATCGGTGGCGTGCTCGAGCGCGGCCTCGGAGCGGGTCGAGACCACGAGCAGCTGGGGCCCCGAGGGCGCCGAGGACGGCGGTCGCGGCGGGGGCTCCTCGAGCACGACGTGGGCATTGGTGCCGCCGATGCCGAACGAGCTCACGCCAGCGCGGCGGGGAGTGGAGCCGCGGGGCCACTCGAGCAGGCGATCGGCCACGTAGAACGGGCTGCGCTCCAGCTCGAGCGCGGGGTTGGGGCGCTCGAAGTGCAGGCTGGGGGGGATCTGGCAGTGCTCGAGGGCGAGCGCCGCCTTGATGAGGCCCGCGACCCCGGCGGCGGTGTTGAGGTGGCCAACGTTGGTCTTGATCGATCCGAGCGCGCAGCTTCCCGCGGGGAGGGGTCCGAATGCCTCGCGGAGGGCGGCGACCTCGATGGGATCGCCCATCGGAGTGCCGGTGCCGTGGGCCTCGACGTAGCCGATGGTCGCGGGATCCACCGCGGCCGCGAGCAAGGCAGCCCGGATCACATCGGCTTGGCCATCGATCCGCGGGGCGGTGAAGCTGACCTTGAGATCGCCGTCGTTGTTGACGGCCGAGCCCTTGATCACGGCGTGGATCGTGTCGCCGTCGGCCAGCGCGTCGGCGAGGCGCTTGAGCACCACGAGGCCGATCCCGTTGCCGACCACGGTGCCGCTCGCGGCGGCATCGAACGCCCGGCAGTGGCCATCGGGGGACAGGATCGAGCCGTCGCGGTAGGCGTATCCCTGCCCCTGCGGCAGCAGGATCGACACGCCGCCCGCGAGCGCCACGTCGGTCTCGCCGCCCAGCAGGGCCT
The DNA here is from genome assembly GCA_041600735.1 of Nannocystaceae bacterium. Taxonomy (GTDB): domain Bacteria; phylum Myxococcota_A; class Polyangia; order Nannocystales; family Nannocystaceae; genus Paraliomyxa. The sequence continues at coordinate 21,675 of JBFIJN010000057.1, read as the reverse complement.
GACAGGCGATGTGCACGGCCACCAGCGAGGTGGAGCACGCGCTCTGGACCACGCAGCTGGGGCCGCGCAGACCGAGCTTGTAGGAGGCGCGGCTGGCCACGAAGTCCTTGTCGTTGCCCAGCATGAGCTGGAACCCATCTTCGGAGGCGACGAGGCTCTGCCCGCGGTAGAGGTTGCACAGCAGGTAGGTGCTGAGCGAGGCGCCGGCGTAGATCCCCACGAGGCCCGGGCAGGCGCTGGGGTCGTAGCCCGCGTGCTCGAGCGCGTGCCAGGCACACTCGAGGAACACGCGGTGCTGCGGGTCCATCAGCGCGGCCTCCCGCGGAGGGATGCCGAAGAACGCGGCGTCGAAGCGGTCGATCCCGGCCAGCGGAGCGCCAGCCGGCACGAAGCCGGGGAGGTCGGTGAGCGCGGGGGTGGCTCCCGCCGCGGACAATTGGTCGGGCGAGAAGCGGACGATCGATTCCACGCCGTCGCGCAGGTTGGCCCACAGCTGGTCGACGTCGTCGGCGCCGGGGAAGCGCCCCGCCATGCCGATGATGGCGATCTCGAGCCCGCTGGGATCGTCTTGAGAAATGGATGGATCGAGGTCGGTCATCGAGTCCTCACGGGGGCTCATGCGCGGCGGCTTTGCGAGGCACGGCGACGCAGCTGCTCGCGTCGGCGGGCTCGACCGTCGCGGACGCGGGCCTGCTCGTCTTGGGTCGTCTCGGGCGGCGGGGACTCGCTCGCGACACCTGGATCGAGCAGCTCCGCGAGCGCCGCGATGGTGGGGCGGCGAAACAGCTCGAGCACGGGCAGGTCGACGGCGAACTGCGCGGTGATGTCGTGGTGGAGTCGGATGATCTTGATCGAGTCGCCGCCCACGTCGAAGAAGCTCTGGTCGCGGCCGAGCGGGTGCTCGGCGTGGCCGGGTCCGAGTGCGGCCCGCCACAGCCCTGCGATCCGCCGCTCGACCTCGGTGCGGGGCTCGCAGAGCGGGGTGACCTCCGTCGTGCGGGCCGGCGCCGGCAGCCGCGTGCGGTCGAGCTTGCCGTTGACGCTGACGGGCATCGCCCCCAGGACCACGAGGTCCGCGGGGATCATCGCGCTCGGCAGGCTACGCTGGAGCTGCTGGCGCAGCGCGGCCAAGGTCGGGGTGGCGTCGGGCGAGGAGGGGACGACGTAGGCGACCAAGCGCTTGTCGCCGGGTACGTCCTCGCGGGCCACGACGGCGGCCTCGCCGATCGAGGGCAGCTCGGCGAGCGCGGCTTCGATCTCGCCGAGCTCGATGCGGACGCCGCGGATCTTGACCTGATGGTCGATGCGGCCGAGGTACTCGAGGGTGCCGTCGGCCAGCATTCGAACCAGATCGCCGGTGGCGTAGAGCCGTGCTGCGGGATCGAAGGGGCTGCCGACGAAGCGCTCGCGATCGAGCTCGGGGCGCTCGAAGTAGCCGCGGGCCAGGCCGTCGCCGCCGAGGTAGAGCTGCCCGGGCACCCCCACCGGCAGGGGCCGCAGCGCTCGGTCGAGCACGTAGGCCTGCGTGTTGGCGATCGGGCGGCCGATGGGGATCGACGCGAGCGTGCCATCGACGCCCTCTTCGACGTGCTCGACGAGGTGCCAGGTGGCGAAGCCGGTGCACTCGGTCGGCCCATAGCCGTTGACCAAGCGCCGGGGAGGGCCGTGGCGCAGGGCGTGCTGGGTCCAGCGCGGATCGAGGGCCTCGCCGCCCACGATGAGCGTGTCCAGCGAGGCGAACGCGCGGGGGAGCTCGCGCACCGTTTGGTTGAAGACGGTGGGCACGACGAACATGACGGTGGGCTGCTGCTCGACGATGAGTCGAGCGAGCCGCGGGGGGGCGAGCAGCACCTCCTTGGGGACGCCAACCACGCAGGCTCCGTGGAGCAGCGGCGCCCAGATCTCGAACGTCGCCACGTCGAACGACGCGTTGCAGACCTGGGCCACGCGATCGGAGGCCTGCAGCGGGACGAACTCGTGATCGAAGCACAGCCGCAGGATTGCGCGGTGCGTGACCATCACGCCCTTGGGGCGCCCGGTGGAGCCCGAGGTGTAGAGCACGTAGGCCAGGCTCTGGGCCGTGGCCTCGGGTCGGTCGGAGGCCTGCGCGGGCGAGGAAGCGTCGTCGTGCTCCGGCTCGTCGAGGAGCACGACCGCGAAGGCTCGCTCGTCGCCAGCGGAGACCCGCTCGGCATGCTCGCGGTCGCTGAGCAGCAGCGAGGCGCGGACGTCGGTCATCATGAACCGCAGGCGGTCTTGGGGGTAGGACGGATCGAGCGGTACGTAGGCGCCGCCGGCCATCAGCACCGCGAGGAACGCGATGATGAGCTCGGGGGAGCGCTCGAGGCAGGTGGCCACGCAGACCTCGGGGCCCACGCCCCGCCGGCGCAGGCGGTCGGCCAGCGCCTGCGCGCGGTCGAGGAGCTCGCGGTAGGCGAGCCGCCGCTCGCCCCACTGCACGGCGATCGCGTCGGGGGTGCGCCGGGCCTGCTCGATGATCCGGCCGTGCACGGTGGCGTCGGCGGGGAACGGTCGTGCGGTCGCGTTGAAGGTCGCGAGCACGCGCTCGAGCTCGGCCTGGTCGTGGGCCACGAGCGCCGACGTGGGCGCGGAGGGCTCGGCCACGACGGCACGCAGGAGCGCGGTCAGGCCGGCGACGAGGCGGCGGGCCGAGGTCGCGTGAAACACGTCGGTGTTGTGCTTGAGCGAGCCGTGCAGCCCGTGCCCGCTGTCGCGCCCGGGATCGACGATCTCGAGGACCAGGTCGAACTGACCCTCCTGCTGGTCGACGGGTACGACGGAGGCCTCGATGTCGCCGAACCCGACCCGCGCCGCGCTCGGGCTCGTGACGGCAGCGACGAGGTCGCGCCCGAGCTGGGGAGCCTGCATGACGAACAGCACCTGCACCAGCGGCGGCCGACGCAGCTCGCGAGGCACGTGCAGGTGGTTGACGAGGTCGGGCAGGGGGCAGTCGGCGTGGTCGATGGCATCGAGCAGGTCGCGTCGCACGCGATCGAGGTGCTCCGCGAACGTGGGGTCGTGGCCCAGCGCGGCGCGGACGGGGACCACGTTGACGAAGTCGCCCACCACGCCGGTGAGCTCGGCGCCCTCGCGGCCGTACACCGGGGTGCCGACCACGAAGTCGTCCTGGCCGCTGGAGCGCTGCAGCAGCACCTGCCAGGCCGCCATGAGCACGGTGGCGAGGGTGGTCGATCGCGCTCGCGCCAGCCGGGCGAGCTGGTCGGTGAGGGCGGGGTCGAGGTCGAACGAGCACGTGGCTCCGCGGTTGCGGTGGGTCGCGGGTCGCGGTCGATCGCCGAGCAGCTCGAGCACGGTCGGGACCCCGGCGAGCTGGCGCGACCAGTGCTCGAGCGACGCGGCGCGGCGAGGTCCCTCGGCGTCGGCGAGCTGGGCCGCCGCATGCCCCAGGTAGCTCACCCCCGGCGGCGGCAGTGAGGGGGCTACGCCGCGGCGGGCGGCGGCGTAGAGCTGGCGGAGCTCGTCGACGAGGATCCACAGCGACCAGCCGTCGGCGGCGATGTGGTGGACCGTGAGCAGCAGGACGTGCTCGCGCGGCGCGAGCGAGAACAGCGTGGCTCGCAGCACGGGCCCGTGCTCGAGATCGAACGGGCGGTGAAGCGAGGCCTGGAGCTCCGCGGTCAGCCGTGCATCGTCCCAGCCCTCGGCCGCGACGCGCTCGAGGCGTCCTGCGAGCATCGAGCCCGGGTCGGGCACCGCGTGGACGCGCTGCTGCGGCTCGGCGTCGGTCTGGCGATAGGTGGTGCGCAAGACGGGATGACGGGCCACCAGCGTGCGAAGGGCGGTCTCTACGGCCGCGAGATCGAGCGTGCCGTGCAGGCGCAGCGCGAAGGCGACGTGCGGGGTTGGGCTGTCGGGCGTGGTCCGGTGCAGGAACCACTGCGTGCGCTGGGCCGGCGACATCGGGCCTTCCAGCGGCTCGGGGCGCGCGCCCGCGGGACTCGGAGTGTCGTTGCCCCCGAGCGCGGGGAGGAAGGGCAGCAGCGCCGCCTTGTGGCTGACCAGGGCACCGCGGAGCTCTGAGGTCAGCGCACCGGGTGGTGCCTTGTAGCGGAGCTTGTCGTGCTCGGACCACAGGGTGATGTTGCGGCGGGCCAGCTCGGCCAAGAGCTCGATGGTGTTCATGGAGGTGCTCCGTCGGGGGGATGGGCTCGGGCTCGGGGGCTCACAGCTCGCCTTCTTCCCAGTGATCGGGGCTCGGGGCGTGGTTCGAGGCCTGGTGGGAGAGGCCGTCACACAGCGTCGTGACGAGCGCGTCGAGACTCGGGGCCGTGAGGATGTGGACCAGCGGCAGCGCCATGCCCGTGGCTCGCTCGATCGCCTGCCGCAGCTCCACTGCCATCAGCGAGTCGAGCCCGAGGTCGGACAGCGGTGCGTCGGGGTCGACCTCGTCGAGCGCGAGCCGAGCGATCCCGGCCACGAGCGCGGTCAGCCGCTCGCGCACGCACGGGGCTCGCTCCGCCTCCGGAAGCTCGCTCAGGCGCGGCCACGGGTCGTGCGCGTCGGGCGAGGAGCCGTGCGCGGGCCCGGGATCCGGCAGGGCTGCGAGCACGCGCTCGTACAGGGGCGAGGCCGCGGCCTCGCGGTGCGCTGCTCGCCACGACGCCCAGTCCATCGGCAGCACGCCCACGCGAGCGGGCTGGTGGCGCATGAGCAGGCCCATGAGCTCCACGCCACGCGCCACCGGGATCGTCGCGGCGCCCGCGGCCGCGGGGGAGCCCGAGCGGCTGGCGGCCATGCCGACCTCGGCCCACGGTCCCCAGTCGATGCTGATCGCGGGCAGGCCCAGCCGGCGCCGGTGGTGGGCGAGCGCGTCGAGGAACGCGTTGGCGGCCGGATACGCGCCGAGCAGCGGTGAGGGCAGCAGCGCCGACGCCGACGAGAACAGCACCATGAACTCGAGAGGCATCGCGGCGAAGCGCTGGTGGAGCAGCCAGCTGCCCACGGTCTTGGGGCGCAGCACGGAGCGGACGCGCTCGGCATCGAGGGCGTCGAGCGGTCCGGGCGAGACCACGCCCGCGGCATGGACGATGCCGCGGATCGGCGGCCAGCCCTCGCGCTCGTAGGCCTCGAAGAAGCGAGCCATGCTCACCTCGTCGGCGACGTCCACGGTCACGACGCGAACGACGGCTCCGCGCGCCTCGAGCTCGAGGATGGTGGTGATGGTGGATGTCGTGCTCCGGTCCCAGGTGGAGCGGGGCGGCAGCGGGGTGCGGGCCGCGAGGATCAGCTGCCGCGCGCCTTGCTCGACCATCCAGCGGGCGACGGCCAGCCCGAGCTCGCCGAGCCCGCCCGTGATGAGATAGCTGGCGTCGTCGCGCCACGTGAGCGGCGGGGCAGGCTCCGCGGGCACGTGCCAGCGAGCCAGGCGGGCCACGTGGCGCACATCGCCGCGAAGGGCGACCTGCTCGCGCTGGGGGCCGCCGCGCAGCTCCTCGACGAGCCGGGTGAGCTCGGCGGCGCCCGCCCTCGCGCTGGCGAGGCGAGGATCGAGGTCGATGAGCCCGCCCCACAGCTCGGGGTGCTCCTGCGAGATCACGCCACCGAGCCCCCACACGGGCGCCTGGGCGACCGCGATGGGATCGTCGTCGAGCACGGCCTGGGCTCCGCGGGTCACCAGCCACAGCCTCGGCATGGCTTGGCGTCGGCTCGCGGCGGCGGCGAGCGCCTGCACGAGGTGCAGCGCGAGGACCGACGGGGTGGCCTCCGCTAGCTCGGCCGCCGAGGGGGGATCCGTGGCGGTCGAGCTCGAGCCCCAGGCGTGCACGATCCCGCGGCACGGCGGTCGGTCCTGCGCGGCGACCCGGTCGAGCAGGGCCGCGAGCTCCTCGGGGGCAGCGGGGCGCACGCGGACGTGTCGATCGTCGACGACCGCGAAGCCTTCCTCGTCGGCCGCGGCGACGACTCGCACGCAAGCGTCGCCGCAGGCCTCGAGCGCGGCGGCCAGCGCCTCGCCCACCCCGCGGCCATCGTCGAGGACGATCCAGGTCGAGGGCTCGGGAGCACGCGCGGGGGCGCGGTAGGGCTGCGGCTCCCAGGCGAGCGCGTACAGCCAGTCGGTCCCGTCCGAGGCGCTCCGTCGCGCGGAGGTGGGATCGAGGTACCAGAAGCGGGCGCCGTGGAGCTCGGCGACGAGGGCCCCCGAGGCGTCGAGGATGCGGATGTCGGCCACGAGCACGTGGCTCGGCTCGGCGTCGGGCACCGTGGTGGCCGCAGCATCGGGCTCGTGCGGGGCGGCGACGCGCAGGCGTGCGTGGCTCCACAGGGGGCCCCCGCTGGGCTGTGCGTACACCCGAGCCTCGCGGGCGCCTGCGCCCACGAACGCGCCGGAGGGGCTCGAGGAGGCGTCATCGAAGGCCTGGAGCGCGGCAAAGGCATGACCGCACGCATCGGACAGCGCGGGGTGGAGCTGGTAGCGGGCCAGCGCACGGGCGACGTCGGGGGGCGCGTCGATCTGGGCCAGCACCTCGCCCTCGCCGATCCAGAGCCGCTGGATGCCCTGGAACGCGGGCCCCCAGTGGTTGCCCCGCTCGCCGAGGCGCGCGTAGAAGTCGTGCGCGTCGAGCTCGCGCGGGCAGCGAGCACGGATCGATCCCAACGGCTCGACCTCGGGCGGTGCCGGGGGCTCGGCCATCACCCGCACGCGGCCGCTGCAGTGCAGCTGCCACGGGGTGCGTCCACTCGCGGGACGGCTGGAGATCTGGAATCGCAGCGCGTCGTCGGGCTCGGGGGTCAGGGCGAGCTGGGCCACCCGCGGCTCGTCGTGGGCGAAGATCATCGCTTGGTGGTTGCGCACGTCGAGCAGCTCGCGGGGGCCCGCTGCTCCGCGCTCGGCCAGCGCCGCGAGCACCATCTCGAGGTAGGCCGTGCCCGGCATCACCACCTCGCCCTCGACGCGGTGATCGTGGAGGTACGCGAGCCGCCGCGGATCGAGCACCGCCTGCCACAGCCGCGCGTCGGGTTGGTGCGCAAGCGCGACGGGTGCCCCGAGCAGCGGATGCTCGCCCGCCGTGGTGGTCGTGGTGGCCGTGATCGCCGGGCGCAGCGAGGGCGCGGCCTCGTCGTCGATCCAGAAGCGCTGCTGCTGCCAGGGGTAGGAGGGCAGCATCACGCGGCGCCGGCTCGGGTCGTCGGGGGTGCCGAGGGTCACGGCGGCACCGCGAACGTAGAGCTCGCCGAGGCTGCGCCGCAGCACCCGTCGATCTGGACGGTTGGGCCGCAGCGAGGGCAGCCAGGCCACCGCGTCGGGATCGGCCACGCAGGCTCGCCCCATGCCCAGCAAGGTGGGCCGAGGTCCGATCTCCACGAGCGCATCGCATCCTTGGTCGCGCAGCGCCTGCATGCCCCGAGCAAAGGCCACGGGGGCCCTGGTGTGTCGCAGCCAGTAGTCGGCCGCGGCGAGCTCGTCCGTGGCCAGGACCCCGGTGACGTTCGAGACCAACGGGAGGCGAGGGGGCCGGAGCTCCACTTCGGCGAGATCGCGGGCGAAGCCGTCGAGCATCGGATCCATCGCAGGGGAGTGGAAGGCGTGCGAGACCACGAGGCGTCGAGCGCTGATCCCTTGGCGGGCCAGCACGTCGAGCACCCGGCCGGCCGCGGGATCGATCCCCGAGATCACCACGCTGAGGGGGCCGTTGTAGGCGGCCACCGAGACCAGGCCCTCGCCGTGCTCGGCGACGGCCTGCTCCACCTGCTCGGGACTGGCCTGCACCGCCGCCATCACCCCTCCGGCGGGCAGCGCTTGCATGCGGCGGCCCCGAGCCGCCACCAGCCGCAGGCCGTCCTCGAGGCTCAGCACCCCCGCGACGATCGCCGCGCTGTACTCGCCCACGCTGTGGCCCATGACGAGGTCGGGCTCGATCCCGAGCGAGCGCCACAGCTGCACCAGGCTCCACTCGAGCGCGACGAGCAGGGGCTGGGTGTACTCGGTCTGGTCCACGCGATCGGCCAGCGTCGAGCCGGGCGGCGGGTCGAGCACCTCGAGCAGCGGGTGGGGGAGCACGGCGTCGAGCACCGCGGCGCAGCGCTGCATGGCGCGGGCGAACACCGGCTCGGTGTCGAGCAGTGCGCGGCCCATGCCCGCGTGCTGCGAGCCCTGCCCGGTGAACAGGAATGCGACGGTGGGGCGGCGATGGCTGCGACCGTGGGCGACGGTCGCGGAGGATCGCTCGTCGAGGAAGGATCGCAGGCCCTCCGCGGCGGCGCTCGCCCGATCGGCGACCACCGCCAGGCGATGCTCGAAGTGGTTGCGGCCCGTCGCAGCCGTGTGGCAGACGTCGGCGAGCGCATCCGACGTGGTCTCGAGGTGGGCGACGTAGCGCTGGGCCACGGCACGCAGCGCGGGCGCCGAGCGGGCCGAGAGGATCAGCAGATGATCGCCCGGGTCTGGGGCCACGGCTGGCGCGGGGGCCGTTGGGGCTTGCTCGAGCACGAGGTGGGCATTGGTCCCGCTGATCCCGAACGAGCTCACGCCGGCCCGCCGCGGGCGTTCCCCCGCGGGCCACGGCTGCAGGGTCGAGACGAGCTGGATCCTCGACCAGTCGACGAGCGAGCTCGGTGGCCGAGCGTGCAGCGAGGGCGGGATGGCCTCGTGCTGCAGCGCCAGCACGGCCTTGATGAGCCCGGCCACGCCGGCCGCGGCCTGCGTGTGCCCGAGGTTGGACTTGACCGCGCTCAGCAGCAGCGGTCGATCCGCCGGACGGCCGGCGCCGAGCGCCGTGTCGAGCGCCTGGGCCTCGACCGGATCACCCAGTGGGGTCCCGGTGCCGTGGGTCTCGACGTAGTCGATCTCGAGCGGGGAGACCCCGGCCTGCCGCAGGGCTTGCTCGATCACCGCGACCTGGGAGGGTCCGTTGGGGGCCGACAGCCCGTTGCTGCGGCCGTCCTGGTTGACGGCCGAGCCGCGGATCACCGCCAGCACCCGATCGCCGCTGGCCAGCGCGTCGGCGAGCCGCTTGAGCACCACGATCCCGCAGCCCTCGCTCCACGACACTCCGTCGGCTGCGGCCGAGAAGCTCTTGCAGCGCCCGTCGCTGGCCAGCGCGCGGGCCTGGCTGAAGTAGATGTTTCCGGCGGGCGAGAGCACGACGGTCGCCCCTCCCGCGAGGGCCAGCTCCGTCTCTCCGGCGCGCAGGCTCTGACAGGCCAGGTGGACCGCGACCAGCGACGACGAGCACGCGGTGTCGATGGTGACGCTCGGCCCCTTGAGCCCGAGCTGGTACGAGAGCCGCCCCGAGGCCACGCTGCTGGCGTTGCCGGTCCCGAACCACGCGTCGATCCGCGAGGGATCGCTGGTGATGCGCTGCGCATAGTCGTTGAACATGATCCCCACGAACACGCCGGTGCTCGTGCCCACGATCCGCTCGGGCGCGATCGCGGCGTGCTCGAGGGCCTCCCAGCCGACCTCGAGCAGCATTCGCTGCTGCGGGTCCATGCTGGTGGCCTCCCTCGGCGTGATGCCGAAGAACCTCGCGTCGAAGCGATCGATCCCGTCGAGGAACCCGCCCCAGCGCGTGTACATCTTCCCCGGGGTCTCGGGGTCGGGGTCGTAGAGCGCATCCACGTCCCAGCGGTCGGGCGGGATCTCGCGGATCGCATCGATCCCCTCGGAGAGCAGCGTCCAGTACGAGGCGAGATCGTGGGCACCTCCGGGGAAGCGGCAGCTCATGCCGACGATCGCGATCGCGTCGTCGACGGGCGCGGCGGCCTCGACGACCGCCGCAGGCTCGGGCTCGGCTGGAGCGAGCAGCGCGGCGAGGTGGTCGCCGAGGGCCGCGACCGTCGGATGGTCGAACACCAACGTCGCGGGCAGCGGCCGCCCGATCGCACTGGCGAGCGCGTTGCGGAGCTCTACTGCCATCAGCGAGTCGAGCCCTTGCTCGGCCAGGGGGCGGGTCTCGTCGAGCTCGTCGGGCGCGCTCATCCCCAGCACGCTCGCCGCGAGCCGTCGCGTGTGGAGCCGCAGCGTGGCGCGATCGGTGGGCGGTGGTGACGTCTCGGGAGGGGGTTGGGGCAGGCGCTCGGGCGGGCGTTGGGGCGCGCGCCGCAGCTCGGCCGCGATCGTCTGCAGCGGGCCGAGCGAGGCCGTACGGGCCCAGCTCCCGGGCAGCACGATCACGTGGGTCTCGTCGGCCGCGAGCACTTGGGTGAGGATCTCGAGCCCCTGCTCGGGCTCGATCGGCTCGATCCCGCTGGCGGCGAAGTGGCGGTGCAGCTCGGGGCCGGCCGCCATGCCGGCCCCCTGCCACGGGCCCCAGGCGATGCTGGTGCACGTGCGCCCGCGGGCGCGCCGATCGTGGGCGAGCGCGTCGAGGGTCGCGTTCGCGGCGGCGTAGCTGCCCTGCCCCGACGGCCCCGTCACCGCCGCGGCGGACGAGAACAGCACGAACGCATCGAGCTCGAGCGCCCGAGCCTCCAGCGCGGCATCGAGGTGGAGCGCCCCGGCGAGCTTGGGGGCGAGCACCGCGAGCACGCGCTCGAGCGACTGGTCGCGCAGCAGCCCGTCGTCGACCACACCGGCTGCATGGAACACGCCCCGCAGCGGTCTGCCGCCCGCGGTGGAGCGCTCGATCGCGCGCTCCACGTCCGCCGCTCGGGCCATGTCGGCCTCGACGAGCTCGACGTCGACCCCCTGCGCACGCAAGGCCGCCAGCGAGTCGGCCGCGGGGTGGCCCACCCCCGGCGCTCGGCGACCCACCAGCACCAGGTGACGCGCCCCCTGGGCGGCGAGCCATCCGGCCACGTGCAGACCGAGCGCGCCCCAGCCCCCGGTCACGAGGTACGTGGCGTCGGGTTGGATGGTCACCGTCCGTCGAGGGGAGGGCACGTGCTCGATCAGCCTGGGGACCCGCCGTCGTCCCGCTCGCCATGCCACCTCGGCTTCGCGCTCGCGACCCGAGAGCTCATGGTGCAGCCGCTCGGCCGCGCTCGCATCGCTCGCATCGCTCGGATCGAGGTCGACCCGCATGCACGCGAGCTCGGGGTGCTCGGTGGCGAGCACCCTCCCCAGCCCCCACAGCGCCGCTTGGGCGCACGCGACCGGGCCCGCGCCGATGCCTTGCGCGCCTCGGGTCACCAACCACAGCGGCGGGGCGGGAGCGCGTCCGGCGAGCGCTTGGGCGAGGCTCAGGGTCCCGCCGCAGCCATGGCGGACGCTGGTGCTCGCGTCGTCCAGCGCCCACAGGCACACCACGCCGTCCACGGGGCCCACCGTGGCCAGCAGCTGGTCCACGTCCGCGCGGCTCGTGGGATCCACCGCAAGGGTGGCCGGCTCACGTGGCTCCGAGCGCGTCGCCGTCGTGACCTCGATGCACGCCTCGCCGTCGGCCTCGAGGCGCTCGGCGAGGGCTCGGCCGAGCCCGCCGCGGTCGGCCAGGATCAGCCAGCGTCGTCCGCGACGGGGCGTCGCCACGGGAGGCGACGCCGGTCGCCACGCCAGCGCATAGAACGGGCCGCTAGGGGGATGCTGGCTCGGCGCGAGCTGGTGGGCGGCCACGGCCCGCGCTCGGTGCCCCTCGATCGTGGCCACCACGCGCCCGCTCGCCTCGAGCAGCACGAGGTCTCCGACCCACGTGTCGTTGGGCCCGGGCTCGGAGCGGAGCCGAGCGTGGCACCACAGCTCGCCGTGCGGGCGCGCGTGGAGCCGCAGTCGCTCGCACCCGAAGGGAAGCACCACGACGCCGGGATCCACGGGGAGCGCGGCGCCAAACACCTGGAAGCACGCGTCGAGGAGGCAGGGGTGCAAGGGGCCTGCGTCGGCGTGGGCATCGGCGTCGGCGTCGGCGTCGGCGTTCGAGGGCGTGCGCAGCCGAGCCAGGGCTTCCCCGGGCGCGCGCCCGACCTCGGCCAGGGTGCGAAACGCCGGCCCGAAGACGAGGCCGGATCGCTCGAGCGTCGCATAGGCCTCGCTCGCAGCCTCGGCGATGACGGGCAGTCGCGCGCGAAGCTCGTCCAGGTTCACTCCCCGGGGCGGCTCGTCACCCGTCGTCGCTCGTAGCGTGGCGATCGCGTGGGTTCTCCAGGTGGTGGTCGCGTCGAGCACGAGGGCGCTGGAGAGCCGGGCCCCGAACGCGTGCGGGTCGCGGGGCTCGAGGGTCGCGTGCAGCGTGGTGGGCTCGTCGAGCGCGAGCGCCTGTGGGAGCAGCAGATCCTCCACGACGAGGGTGGGGGACGGCTCGAGCTCGGTCTCCCGCTCGATCGCCGCGAGCAGGGTGGTGACGAGCAACGCACCGGGAGCGACCACGCGACCGAAGACCCGGTGATCCTCGAGGTAGGGGTGGTGCCGTGCGTCGAGCAGCGTGGAGGAGCGGCGCTCGCCCTGGCTCGCGTGAGCGGGCGGTGGGGGTGCACCCGTGCGGGGCGAGGCCCCGGTGCCCGCGTGCAACGAGTCGGCTGCGCTCCACTCGATCCAGTGGCGTCGTCGCTGCCAGGCGTAGGTGGGCAGCTCGACCCGACGGCGGTGATGAGGCCGATCGATCCCCGCGAAGCTCACCTCCACCCCGCGGGCGTGCAGCTCGCCCACGCTGTGCAGCAGCACGCGGTGATCGGGCCGGTTGCGGCGCAGCGAGGGCAGCCACGCGGCGCCGGCCAGGCTCGGCAGACACGCTCGGCCCAGCCCCAGCAGGACCGGCTGCGGGCCCACCTCCACGAACACGTCGCACCCTCGTGCGGCCAGCGTCTCCATGCCGCTCGCGAAGCGAACCGGGGCTCGGGTGTGCCGCAGCCAGTGCTCCGTCGACATGATCTCGTCGCCGGCCACCGTGCCGGTGACGTTGGTGACCAGCTCCACCTGCGGCGGCTGGAGCTTCACGCCCTCGAGGTCGCGCGCGAGCCCGTCGAGCACGGGCTCCATCAGCGGCGAGTGGAACGCGTGCGATACGGTCAAGCGCGTGGTGCTCACGCCGTGACGCTCGAGCGCCGCCAGCACGCGATCCACCGCAACCTCGGAGCCCGACACGACCACGCTGCGCGGGCCGTTGTAGGCCGCAACCGAGACCTCGCCGCCGCCATGCTCGGCCACCGCGTCGTCGACCAGCGCCGCGCTGGCCTGCACCGAGACCATCACCCCTCCCGGCGGCAGCGCTCCGATCCGACGGCCTCGGCTCGCGACCAGCCGCAGCCCGTCCTCGAGCGACAAGACGCCGGCCACGATCGCGGCCGCATGCTCGCCCACGCTATGACCCATGACCACGTCGGGCTCCACGCCCCACGCCGCCCACAGCTGCACCAGGCTCCACTCGAGCGCGACCAGCAGCGGCTGCGTGTGCCGAGTTGCATCCACCAGGCCCGCGTCGGCGGCCGTTGGCGCGTACAGCACCTGGAGCAGCGGTCGCGGCAGCAGCTCGTCGAGCACCCGGGCGCAGCGCTGCATCGCCTCGCGGAACACCGGCTCGGTGGCGTAGAGGGCCTGGCCCATGCCCACGTGCTGCGAGCCCTGGCCGGTGAACAGGAACGCGACCTTGGGTCGACCGGCGCTGCGTCCCTGCACGACGGTCGGGCTCGGCTGGCCCGCCAGCCAGGCCTCGAGGGCGGTGGCGGTCTCGGGGGCGTTCCCGGCCACCACGGCCACCCGGTGCTCGAGGTGGCTGCGGCCCACGTTCGCGGTGTGGCAGAGGTTGGCCAGCGAAGCGGAGCTCGTGCGCAGGTGCGCCGCGTAGCGCTCGACCTGCGCGCGCAAGGCCGGCTCGGTGCGCCCCGAGATCACCATGAGGTGATGACTTCGCTCGGGTCCGGGCTCGGGCTCGCGCTCGGGCTCGCGAGGGGCCTCCTCGAGCACCACGTGGGCGTTGGTCCCGCTCATTCCGAACGAGCTCACCCCCGCGAACCGCGGCTCGTCCGTGCGGGGCCAGGCGATCGTTCGGGTGGGGATCTCGAAGGGCGTTCCCGCGAGGGAGATCATCGGGTTGAGCGCCTCGAAGTGCAGGTTCTTGGGGATCGCACCGCGCTGGAGCACGAGCACCGTCTTGATGAGCCCCGCGATCCCGGCCGCCGCTTCGAGGTGGCCGAGGTTGGTCTTGATCGCGCCCAGGAAGCAGGGCCTTGCGCTCGGGCGCGGCGCCCCGAGCACGGCCCGCAGCGCCTCGATCTCGATCGGATCGCCCAAGGCGGTGCCGGTGCCGTGGGTCTCCACGTAGTCGACCTGGTCGGGCCGCACGCGAGCGCTCGCGAGCGCCTGCTGCAGCAGCCGCTGCTGGGAGCGCACGTTGGGGGCGGTCAGCCCGGTCGAGCGGCCGTCGTGGTTGACCGCCGAGCCGCGCACGAGCGCCAGGATGCGATCGCCGTCGCGCTCGGCGGTGCTGCGCCGCTTGAGCACCACGACGCCGCAGCCCTCGCCGCGGACGTAGCCGTTGGCCCGCGCGTCGAAGCTCATGCAGCGCCCGCTCGGCGACAGCGCCTGGGCGAGCATCTGCATCGTCGTGGGCGAGGCCATCAGGTTGACGCCTCCGACCAGCGCAACCTCGCTCTCGCCCGTGCGCAGGCTGTGGCAGGCCTGGTGCACGGCCACCAGCGACGACGAGCACGCGGTGTCGAACGACATGCTCGGCCCCTGCAGGCCCAGCGCGTAGGACAGCCGCCCAGCCGCGAAGCACAGGGCAGTGCCGGTGACCGAGTGGATGTCGAGTGGCTGGTCGAGCACTCGCTGCTGGTAGTCGAGCGTGGTGATCCCCACGAACACGCCCGCTCGCGTCCCCATCAGGCGCTCCGCGGGGAGGCCGGCGGCCTCGAGTGCTTCCCAGCTCACCTCGAGCAGCAAGCGATGCTGGGGATCGAGCCGGGCCGCCTCGCGCGGCGAGATCCCGAACAGCTCCGCGTCGAAGCCCGCGATGTCGTCGAGCGTGGCCGCCCAGCGCGTGCCGGGGGGATCGCGCGGCGGCTCGGCGCCCCAGCGCTCGCTCGGAGCCTCGCGCACCCCGTCGACCCCGGCCTCGAGCGCACGCCATAGCGCCGACGGATCGTCGGCTCCGCCGGGGAAGCGGCACGCCATGCCGATGATCGCGAGCGGCTCGTGTCGTTCCTGCTCGAGCTCGCCGATGCGCGCATGGGCGCGCTCGAGGGTGGCCATCGCCCGGGTGAGGCGGGCGACGTAGTCATGGGTCGTGGATGACGTCATATCTGCTCCTCGAGTGCCTCGAGCCGGGCGTCGAACATGGTCAGCAGCGCGGCCTCGTCGAGGTCGCCGTCGCCGTCGCTGTCGCTGTCGCCGTCGCTGTCGCCGTCGCCGTCGACGTTGGCCTCGGGGACCGGCGTCGCCCGCTCTTGCAGCCGCTCGCCGATGTGCTCGGCCAGCGCGGCCACCGTGGGATACGTCCAGATGAGGGTGCCCGCGAACACGAGCCCGGTGCCCACCTCGAGGTGGTTGCGAAGCTCGAGCCCCACGAGCGAGTCGACGCCGAGGTTCGCCAGCGGCGCGTCGGCATCGATGCGCTCGGCGTCGATGCGCAAGATCGTGGCCACCGCGGTCCGCACGAAGCCCTCGAGGATCCCCGCGCGGCGCCGGACGGGGGCGTCGGCGAGCGCTGCACACCACGAGGCATCGGCCTCGCGGTGGCGCGCCTCGTGCCGCGACTGCGCGAGCAGCTCGGACAGCCGTGGTGAGGCGGCGAGCTGGGGGAAGGACTCCACGAAGCGTCGGGCGTCGAACGGCACCACGCCGGCCTGCACCACGCCCGCACCGAGCAGCTCGGCCACGACGGTCGGGCCGCTGGCGGGAGCGAGCAGCTCCATGCCGTGGCGCCCCAGGCGAGCCGCGAGGTCGCGGCGCGAGGCCATGCCCACCTCGGCGAACGGCCCCCAGTCGATGCTGAGGGCCGGCAGACCCTGGGCGCGACGGCGGTGCGCCAGCGCGTCGAGGAATGCGTTGGCGGCGGCGTAGGCTCCCTGGCCCGCCGCTCCGAGCACGCCAACCGCCGACGCGTAGCACACCATGAAGTCGAGCCCCGCCGCACCGCAGCGGTCCCGCGTGGCGAGGTGGAGGTTCCACGCGCCTTCGGCCTTGGGCGCCAGCACCCGGCGCAGCGCGGCCACGTCTTGGCGCGCGACGACGCCGTCCTCGAGCACGCCCGCGGCGTGAATGATGCCCCGCAGCGGTCGTGGACCGGCCGCGATCTCGTCGAGCGCTCGCCCGAGCGCCACGCGATCGGCCACGTCGGCCTCTACGACCTGGACCTCCGCGCCGCGCTCGCGCATGGCCGCCAGCGCCTCGGCTTGGTCCGAGCCGGTCACGCCGCGACGGCCGAGCAGCACCACCGATGCTGCGCCCTGCTCCACCAGCCAGCGCGCGATGCCCAGGCCGAGCCCGCCCAGCCCTCCCGTGACCAGGTACGTGGCGTCGGGCCGTACCGTCGCGGCCTCGGCCCGCCTCACCGCGATGAGCGGCGGCTCGGACATCGTCACCGCCAGCTTGCCGACGTGCCGGCCCTGCGACATGAGCTGCAGCGTCTCCGCCAGCGCTGCGATCGGCACGGCGTGCACGGGCAGCGGCGTCAGCTCACCGGCCTCGAACGCCGCCACGATCGTCTCGAGCAGCGCCTGCACTCGCCCGGGATGGCGGGCCGCAAAGCCCATCAGATCCACGGGGTGGAACGACACCCGGCGTCGGAAGGCGGCCAGCTCCAGGCGGCGGTGAGGCGCATGGAGGTCGCGCTTGCCCAGCTCGAGGAAGCGCCCGTCCTCGGCCAGCACCGACAGGCCCTGCTCGATCGCCTCGCCGGCCAGCGAGTTGAGCACCACGTCGACGCCCTCGCCCCCGGTGGCCGCGAGCACCTCGGCGGCGAAGGTGCCGCCGCGCGAGTCGAACACGTGGGAGATGCCGAGGCCCCGCAGGAGCTCGCGCTTGGCCTCCGATCCGGCGGTGGCCAGCACCCGTGCGCCCACCCGCTGGGCCAGCCGCACCGCGGCCAGGCCGGTGCCACCCGCCGCCGAGTGCACGAGCACCCGCTCGCCGGGTCGCAGGCGCGCCAGCTCGTAGAGCGCGTACCAGGCGGTCAGGAACGCCACCGGCGTCGTCGCGGCCGACGTGGCGTCGAGGCACGACGGCCGCGGCACCACGAGCGCGGCCGGGGTCGTCGCGTACGCGCCGAAGCTGGCCGGGGCCAGGCCGAAGACCTCTTGCGCGGGGCGGAGCCGGGTCACGCCCTCGCCCACTCGCACCACGCGGCCGGCGAGCTCCTCGCCCAGCGGGATGGGGCCGTCGGGCAGCCCCGGGTACAGGCCCATCGTCTTGATGACGTCGATGAAGTTGAGGCCGGCCGCCTCGACCTCGATCTCGACCTCGCCCGGTCCGGGCGCCCGTCGAGCCCGCGCGCGCAGGGTGATGCCCTCGAACGTGCCGCGGTGGTCGAGCTCGGCGCGGTACGGTCGATCGCTGGCCGGCACCATCGCTTCGGGGGCGGCCCGGACGAGCTCTCGGCCCAAGCGCGCGACGAAGCGAGCGCCCGAGCGCAGCGCGAGCTCGTCCTCGCGCGCACCGAGCAGGAGCTCGCTCGCGAGCGCGTCGGTCTCGCGGTCGAGCGCCTCGCGATCCTCGGGGGCGGGTGGTGCCCCCAGATCGATGGTGGTGCAGCGCAGCTCGGAGTGCTCGATCGCGAGGGTGCGTCGCAGGCCCCACAGCGTGGCCTGGGCCGGATCGGCCACGTCACCGGCCACGACCGCCTGCGCTCGACGGGTCACGAGGTAGACCCGAGGTGGCTGCCGCAGACCCAGGCCCACCAGCGCGCGCACCAGCTCCACCGCGGCCGTAGGCGCGGCCAGGGCCGCGTCGAGCGGCTCGGGCTCGCGGCACGGTGTCTCGAGCCCCGCCGCGAACATCAGGCCCCGGATCGGCGAGCCCTCGGCGACCGCCGACGACAGCCACGCATCCCAGTCGGCGAAGGCCCCCCCACCGGGTCGGCCTCCCTCGCCGAGCGCCGCATGCTCGACTCGTTCGCCGCGGTCCGCGAGCCGCCGCACCACGCTCGGCCCCACCCCGGTCGCGTCGCCGATCACCAGCCACCGACCCGAGGCGTCGGCGTGCTCGAGCACCTCCGCGTCGAGGGGAGCCGAGCGCCAGCGCTGCACGAGGATCTCGGTCCCCGCCGGCTCGGCCGTCGTCGCCGGGGCGAGCACCCGAACCATGAGCCCGCGCAGCGAAGCGAGCACCCGTCCCTCCGGATCGGCCACGACGAGATCGCCCGAGATCCGCTCGTCGCTCGCGGCGGTCAGCCGCACGTGGCACCACAGCTCGGCCGGGGCGCGGCCGTGGACCTCGAGGGCTTCGATTGCGACCGGGACGGCGGACCCTCGCCGATGCTCCTCGGGGACCGCGGCCGCGAGCGCCTGCAGGCAGGCATCGAGCAGGGCGGGATGGAAGCGGTAGCGCTCGAGCTCGTCGCTCGCGCCGGGCTGGAGCCGGATCCTCGCCAGCGCCTCGTGCGGGCCGCTCCACACCTGCTCGATCGCGCGAAAGGCCGGACCGTAGCGGGTGCCGTCGCTCGCGAACGCGTCATAGAACGCCGCGCCGTCGCTCGCGTCCGTGCAGCGCCGCCGCACGGCCGCCAGGTCGAGGTGCGGGGCGCTTGCGGTCGCGGGGCGCAGCTTGCCGGTCGCATGCACGCGCCAGCTCGGTGCGGCGCCCGTCGGCCCCTCGTCGCAGCTCGCCACGCGGAATCGGGCCTGGCCGAGTCCGAGCCCCTCGACCACGGTCTGGACTCGCCGCGCTCCGTCGGACGGCAGCGGCATGGCCTCGGTGAGCTCGACGTCGTGCAGCACGATCGACTCGGGGCCTCCGCGCTCGGCGGCGGCGGCCAGCGCCAGCTCGAGGTATGCGGTGCCCGGCAGCACGACCCGACCCTGCACCTGGTGGTCCCCGAGGAACGCCGGCGCGCTCGCGGCGAGGCTCGATTCCCAGAACGCGGACTCTCCCGGCGTGGCCAGCTCGATGCGCTCGCCCAGCAGGGGGTGGGCGTGCGGGTGCGGCCGTCGCCCGTGCGTCGTGGCTGGCTTCGCCTCGATCCAGAACGAGCGCCGCTGCCACGGGTAGCGCGGGAGCTCCACGCAGCGCCGCCCCTCGGTGCGGCCGACCTTCGACCACGCCACCGGCAGGCCACGGGTGTAGAGCGCACCGAGCGAGCCCAGCATGGTGGCGCGCGCTCGGCCGGAGCGCAGCGTCGGGAGCAGCGTGGTGTCGGGCCTGGACCCCGCGGCCGCGCGTAGCGTCGCGTCGATGTGGGGGAGCAGGCTCGGGTGTGGCCCCACCTCCACGAACACGCCGTGGCCGGCTCCGGCCAGGGCCTCGATGGTCGACGAGAACGCCACCGGCTCGCGGAGGTTTCGCTCCCAGTAGGCGGCGCCGAGCTCGTTACCTGCGATCACGTCGCCCGTCACCGTGGACCACAGCGGCACGCAGCTCGCCTGCGGCACCACGTCGCGGAGCGCCGCCCTCAGCTCCGCGCGCAGCGGATCGATCCGCGGCGTGTGGAACGGGATCGACACCCCCACCGAGCGACACCCGATGCCCTCGAGCTTGCAGCGCGCCTCGAGGGCCTTCACCGCCGCGGCCGGGCCCGCCACCACCGTGGCCCGGGGGCCGTTGATGGCTGCGATCGAGAGCTCGTGCGTCAGCCGCTCGCGCGTCCGTGCGGGCGACAGCTCGACCACCACCATCGCGCCGTGCCCCTCGAGTCGGCGCAGCAGCCGGCTGCGGTGGACGACCACGCGGGCGGCGTCGTCGAGCGACAGCGCCCCTGCGACATGGGCCGCCGCGAGCTCGCCGAGGCTGTGCCCCACCACCGCGTCCGGCTCGAGGCCCCACGCGCGCCACTGGGCCGCCAGCGCCAGCTCGAGCGCGAACAGGGCCGGCTGCATCACGTCGACCCCGGGCGCTGCCGCGCTCGCCTCCTCGCTTGGGGGGCGGACCAAGACGTCGAGCACCGAGGGGCCACCTTGCCGGAGCAGCGCCGCGTCGGCGGTCCGCAGCGCCTCGGTGAACGCGGCCTCGCGCTGCCACAGCTCCTGCCCCGCGCCTCGCCAGCGCGCGCCCGAGCCGGGGAACACGAACACCAGCGGGGCTCGGCGCTCCGCCTTCGCGGCGGTCGTGCTCGAGCGCCACGCGTCGAGCTCGCGGATCAGCGTCGCTCGATCCTCGGCCACCACCGCCAGCCGATGCTCGTGCTGGGCCCGGCGCACGGCTGCGGTGTAGGCCACGTCGAGCAGCTGCGCGTGCTCCCACGCGGGCTCGTCGGCGAGCCAGCCGAGCCACGATTCCACCAGCGCGCGCAGGGCCTGCGGGCTGCGGGCCGACAGCGGCACCAGGGCGGCGCCCGACGCCTCGGCCGGGACCGCCGCGCGTCTCGGGCTCGGGGCCGGGGCCTCCTCCACCACCACGTGGGCGTTGGTGCCTCCGATCCCGAACGAGCTGACCCCGGCGCGACGTGGGCCCCCGCGCTCGGGCCACGGCTGGCGGCGGGTGTTGACCACGAACGGGCTGCCCGCGAACGCGATGGCCGGGTTGGGCGTGTCGAAGTTGATGCTCGGCGGCAGCTCTCGGTGCCGCAGCGCGAGGATCGTCTTGATGAGGCCCGCCATGCCCGCGGCCGCCTCGAGGTGGCCCACGTTGCCCTTGACCGATCCGATGGCGCAGCTCTCCGGCTCGCACCGCACGAAGGCCCGGCGCAGCGCCGCGATCTCGATGGGATCGCCCAGCGGCGTGCCGGTGCCGTGCGCCTCCACGTACTGGATCGTGCGGGGCTCCACTTCGGCCACGGCCAGCGCCTCCGCGATCACGCGGACCTGGCCCTCCTCGCTGGGAGCCGTGAACCCCACCTTGATCGCGCCGTCGTTGTTGATCGCGCTGCCTCGGATCACCGCGAGGATCGGATCGCCCGCGGCCAGCGCGTCCTCGAGCCGACGCAGCACCACGACCCCCGCGCCGCTGCCGAATACGGTGCCGCTGGCCGCCGCGTCGAACGGCCGGCAGCGGCCCTCGGGCGAGAACGGGCTGCCCTCCGCGGACAGGTAGCCGCTGGGGTGCGGGACCCGAATCGTGATGCCCCCGCACAGCGCGGCATCGCACTCGTGACCGAGCAGGCTCGCGCACGCCAGGTGCACCGCCACCAGCGACGTCGAGCACGCCGTCTGCACCCCGATGCTCGGGCCCTGCAGGCCGAGCTTGTACGAGGCGTACATGGCCAGATAGTCCTTGTCGTTGCCGAGCAGCGCCTGGAACGAGCCGGGCCAGCGGCGCGCGTGCGGGTGCCCCAACAGCTGCGTGTTCCAGTACGTGCTCATCGTCGAGCCCGCGAACACCCCCACCGTGCCGTCGAAGCGGGCGGGGTCGCAGCCGGCGTGCTCGAGCGCTTCGAACGCGCACTCGAGGAACACCCGGTGCTGCGGATCCATGAGCTCGGCCTCCCGCGCGCCGACCCCGAAGAACTCCGCGTCGAACCGATCGACGCCCTCTAGCGCGGGGCAGGCCCGCACGTAGGCGGGATCGGCCAGCAGCTCCGGCTCGACCCCGGCTGCGCGCAGCTCCGCCTCGGTGGGGCGGAGGATCGACTCCACCCCTTGCGCCAGGTTGCGCCAGAACGCCTCGAGGTCGGGCGCGCCGGGGAAGCGCATGGACATGCCGACGACGGCGATGCCCTCGGTTGGTCGTGGCTCGCT
>JBFIJN010000056.1:0-25946 GCA_041600735.1 Nannocystaceae bacterium | reverse complement strand
TCGTCCCCGCGCGACGTCGACGTGGCGATCCAGCCGTCCACGGAGATCGAGCTGTGGTTCCAGCCGCCCGGGGTGGCCGAGCCCGCCGCGCGCAAGCGCTGCAGCTCGCTGCGCGGGGGCACGCTCGCGCTGGGCGGCACCGAGGTGGTCGCGTCGCCGCAGGTCGACACACTGATGCTCGAGAGCGAGAGCGGCCTGGAGCTGTGGTCGCTCGACGTCGCCGCGGGTGCCTGCGCGTTCACCCGCAAGGGCGTGGTGCCGCGGCCACGCGCAGGCGAGTACACCTGGGGCGTGCCCCACCGGTCGGGTCGCGTGCTACGCCCGGCCGCAGGCCCCGAGGGCCTCACCGTCGAGGTGTGGACCGCGGGATCCGATCGCCCCGAGTCCGTGGCCATGCCCGGCTGCACGCGCATCGGGGATCCGCTGTGGCTGGACGACGGGTACTTCGCGATCGCATGTGCCTTCGAGCCCCCCACGCCCGCGATCTTCGATCCGTACTACGACGAGGAGCTCGAGGACGACGATCCGGTCGCGCCCGAGGCCGCCCCGGCCCCGCCACCGCCGCCGGCCCAGAGCTGGATCTACTTGGCTCGCATCGACGATCCACGGGTGGTCGCGATCCCCGGGACGGTGCTCGGCGAGCACAAGGATGTGTACACGCTGCACGCGGTGCCCAGCGGCTCCGGGCTCGACCTGCTGGCCGCGCATCCGTGGGGCGGGAAGCTGCCGCGCATCCGCAGCAAGCAGAGCGTGGCCGAGCTGTTCGCGGCCGCGGAGGCCACGTTCGCGGCGCTGGCCGAGGCCGACGCCAAGCCAGCCCCCGCGATCGCAGCGCCCGAGGATCCGACCGCCACCCCCGCGACCACGCCGCTGCGTCCGCAGTTCGTCCCCGCGGGTGCCAAGGTGGTCGCGCTCGCCGGCGAGAGCTTCACCGTCACGCCGCTCGAGCTCGACGGCGAGCTGCGTACGCTCGCGCTCTCGCCCGACGGCACACGCGTCGTCGTCACCGCAGTGCGCGGCCACGAGGTGCGGGTGATCTCGCTCGGCGACGGCTCGATCACCACGATCACCAACAACCCACGCGTCGATCATCGAGCGCCCCGCTTCACCGCCGATGGCCGCGCGGTGGCCTTCACCAGTCAGTTCGACGGCAATGATCGCGCCGAGGAGGTCGGCCAGCTCGTGGCGCTCCAGCCGCCAGAATCCGCGCCACAATAGTCGAGGTGGCCGCGACCGGCGTCGATGCACTGGGGACTCTCTGCGCCAGCTTGGCCCTCGCGATCGGCGGAGCGATCGCGATTCGTGTCATCACCTCCACGACGCCCCGCGACATCAGGCTACGGGCCACGGCGGTAGGCGCGTTGGCGGCACTGCTGGTCGCAGCACAGGGCGTCGCCCCGCTCGAGCTCGCGCGCGTGCCGTCGCTGGCGCCGGTGGCAGCGCTGCTCGTGGTGGCGACGACGGCAGGCCTGACGTGGCGCATTCCCGATCGCATGCAGAGTTGGTTCGGTGAGCTGGGTGAGCTCGCGATGCTGGGGGTCGTGCTCGGCACGGCATCGATTGCCAGCTACGGCACCATGATCGCTTCGGGGGTCTGTCTAGCCTGGGCCGGCGCCGGAGTGTTCGTCGACCGCGGCGCCACGAGCCACCCGGCGATCGGCCTAGTGCTGGTGCTCGGCGTTGCCACCGCCACGCTTGCGCTGCACCTTCCTGCGCTGGGGCCGGCCCCCGAGATCGCAGCCGTGGTCGCAGCCACGTCGGTGGCCGTGACTCTTGCCGTCACCCGTCGGCCCGCACCGCGCGAGCTGGGGCGCCGCCTGCTGCTCGCCGCTCTTGGAGCCTCCGCAATGGTCCTCAGCACTTGGGCCGTGGTTCGCGAGCTGGACGGCCGCGCGCTGCTCCCGGCGCTGATGGGCGCGACGCTCGTCGAAGTCGTGCACCAGCTCGGAAAGAGGAGCCCTCGACCCCTGGCCCCGGACGACCTCCTCGAGGCGGAGCACGAGACCTTGACGGCACTGGGGCGCTTGGCCGACCCGCAGGGTGCCTCGACCCCGCGCGTGGTCCTCTCGCTCGAGCACATGTTCCCCGGCAATAGCATCGAGCTACTGCGCAGCTCCTCGGACCCCACCACCCGCGGCTCGGTCATCCACCCCACGCTCCTCGCGGAGGTGTGCCGATCTGGGGTGCTCAGCGGCGCCTCCAGCCCTCCGCTGCCGCGCTCTGCCGTCAGCGAGCTGCGCAAGCTGGGCCCCGACGCCACGCTGCTACCCGTGAGCTACGACGGCGATGTCCACGGGGCGCTGCTGCTTCGCGGCATTCAGCCGGACCGGGACACGCTCGCGCAGGCGCGACGCTTTGCCGATCTACTGGCGTCTCGGCTCGAGAACCACCGGCTGTCCGGCGAGCTCCAGCACAAGGAGCGACTGGCAACCCTCGGCACGTTCGCGGCGGCGCTGCTCCACGATCTCCGCAGTCCGCTGGCCGCCATGCGCCTCGACATGCAGCTCCTGCAACGCGTCGTCGTCGGCGAAGACCGCGGAGCCTTGGCCGATGCCATCGGAGCGCTCGATCGGGTGCTCGACGAGCTGTCCGGCACCCTCGATTTCACGCGTCCGCTGGAGCTCGACATGGGGACGCTCGACCTGGCCGCGCTCGTCGACGACGTGCTGCGCGCGCACCGGTCGCGGGCCGAGAAGCAAGCGGTGGTGCTCGAGCGCTCGATCACCGTGCGCGAGCCGCCGATCGTGCGCGGCGATCGAGCACGCCTCACACGAGCCCTCGAGAACCTGATCCGCAACGCCCTCGAGGCCTCACCCGCCGGAGCCACCGTGACCGTGACGGTGGCCATGACCGGCGTCGAGGACGGCGAGGTCGGCGTTCAGCGCGGGGTCGAGGTCACGGTCGAGGATCGGGGGGCAGGGATCGACCCCGACCTCGGCGAGCGAGTGTTCGAACCATTCGTCACCACGAAGTCCGAGGGCGTTGGCCTGGGACTCGCAATCGCGCGCAAGGTGGTCGATGCGCACCACGGACGACTGTGCGGGCGCAACGTGCCGCAGGGTGGCACCGCCATGACGTTCTGGCTTCCGCTCGCCGCTCGCGAGCGCACGGATTGCTGACGCGGCGGGCTTGGATCTGAGAGGATCGCTCGAGGCTCGGCTCACCGTGATTCGCGCTCTGGTCATCGAAGACGACCCCGATTTCGCTCGCGCGCTTCAGCGCGTGCTGGAGGAAGAGGGGTTCGAAGTCGAGCTCGCCCGTGATCTCGCGAGCGCCCGCGCTCGGCTCCATGGGGGACAGCCCGACCTCGTGCTCCTCGATCAGGGTCTTCCCGACGGCAGCGGCTTGGACCTGCTGCCCGAGCTCGCGAGAACCTCGTGGCGGCCGGTGACCTTGATGGTGACCGGGGTGGACAGCTCGACCTCCACCATCGAAGCGATCCGCCGCGGCGCCTACGACTACTTCGTGAAGCCGCCCGAGCTGGACGAGCTCGTGGCGGTGATTCGCCGCGCGCTGAGCGAGCGAGAGCTTCGCGTCGGGCTGGTGAAGGGCGTGCGGGTCAACGAAGCCCCCCTCGACGAGATGCTGGTCGGCAGCTCGCGAGCGATGCGTCAGGTGTTCAAGGCCATCGCTCGCATCGCACCGACCGCGTGCAACGTGCTGGTCACCGGCGAGAGCGGAACCGGCAAGGAGCTGGTCGCCCGTGCGATCCACGAGAGCGGCGACCGACGCTCGCGCCCGTTCGTTGCGGTGAATTGCGCGGCCCTCAACGCCTCGCTCATCGAGTCGGAGCTGTTCGGTCACGCACGCGGGGCCTTCACCGGAGCCGAGCGCGATCGCCCCGGCCGCTTCGAGCTAGCCGGCGATGGCACGCTCTTGCTCGACGAGATCGGCGACCTCGAACCCGAGCTCCAAGCCAAGCTGCTGCGGACGCTGGAGGAACGAACGTTCGAGCGCGTGGGCGAGGCCAAGGCTCGCTCGCTGAACGCACGCTTGATCTGCGCCACCCACCGTGACCTGCGCCGCGAGATGGAAGCGGGCCGATTCCGCGAGGACCTCTACTTTCGCCTCCGCGTGGTCGAGATCCACCTGCCTCCGCTGCGCGAGCGCGGCAGCGACATCCACAAGATCGCGCGCCGTCTCTTGCAGCGAGTCTCCGTGCAGCTCGACAAGGAGCACCTTCGCTTCACCCCCGATGCGCTCGATCGCCTGGCTCAGCACGACTGGCCCGGCAACGTCCGCGAGCTTCGCAACGTGGTGGAGCACGCCGCGGTGATGGCTCGCGACGTGATCACCCGCGATCACCTCTCGCTTCCCCCGCCGCGTGAGCGGCACGAGCCCCCGCCAGCCGACAATCGCACGCGCGCGCCCTCGTCTGCGACCACTTCCAGCGCCCCGCTCGCCACGCTCGCGGCGATGGAGCGGGCACACATTGCTCATGTGCTCCACCAGCTCGGATGGGTCAAGAAGCACGTCGCCGAGACCCTTGGAATCTCTCGGCCTACCCTCGACCGCAAGATCCGAGTCTACCGACTCGATCCTCAACATCAGCCTCAACCCCAGTCTCAGTGATGCTCGAGCGGCGGCGCTACTGGGTGAGCGCGGCGGGCTCGGGCGCTACGCTGCGGATCCACGCGTCGATCTCCTTCACCTTGTGCTCGTCGAGGCCGACCACGAGCGCACGGGCGTCCCGTGCCATCGCGAGCGCTTCGTCGGTTCGACCGAGCCCTTGAAGCGCCTTGGCGGTGTACACCCGCACGCGGCTGACCAGCGCCGGTGAGGTCGGCGCGGTCTCGAAGTGGCTCAGCGCCGCCGTACACAGCTCCAGCGCGATCCCGAAGTCCTTGCCGTTCACGGCCACCCGACACTGCCCCGTGCGAGCGACCTCGCTCAGCGGATGCGTGGCCCCCACCGTGTTCGCGAGGATCGTCTCGGCTTGCTCGAAGGCCGCCCTCGCCTCGCTCCAGCGATCGGCGTTGACGAGCACGAAGCCCAGGTTGCTCCACGTGATCCCAACGTCGAAATCCCGAGCGCCGCGCAGCCGGCTCTTCACGCTGAGCGCACGCTGCAAGAAGTCGCGCGCCTGGTCGTGGTTCCCGAGCTCGCTGTGCAAGATGCCGAGGTTGTTGAACAGCCACCCGCGGGCGAGCTCGTCGCCCGCGCGGTCGACCGCCACCTCGGCGGCAAAGCCCAGGCTCTCGGCGGCCGCGACCTTGCTCTGCATCACCAGCGCGAACAACAGCGAGGGCCACGCCCGCGCCACGAGCCGCTCGTCGTGGCCGAGCGATCCCACCTGGATCGCCTCCCTCAGCGTGTGCTCGGCGGCCTGCGGCGACTCGCCGTCGGTCTGCAGGCGCCCGAGGCACTCCAGCGCCTGCGCGAGCGCAGGGCGGTGCCCCACCGAGCGAGCCTCCGCAACGGCCTCGCGCGCCAGCACCAGCCCGTCCTCCAGCTTTCCCGCCTCGCGCAGCGCGTTGGCCTCGTCGATGCGTCGCAGCAGCCCGTCGATGCGCGCGCGCGTCTCGGGGTCGGTCGGCGGCGCCACGCTCTCGAGCCCGTCCACGTCGCTACACTCGGCGATGGCGGGCAAGCGGAACGGCAGCGCCATGCGCTGCTCCAGCTCCTTTGCGTCCCCGGCCTCCGCCATCGTTCGCGCCGCGATCTCGAGCTGTACGCGGCGTCGCTCCAAGCACCGCATGCGTAGATCGAACACGGCGTCCGATTGCAGGCGCGTCACGTAGGTGGCCTCGCACGCATCGACGTACGCCTTCTTCCACTCGGCGGCGTAGCCGTCGAACGCCCGCTCCACCCGCTGGCCCTGCTCGACGGCATCGGGGAGCTTGCTGCGCGCGAGCGTCTCGGCCAGCGCCGCGCGCTGCCCGGCGCCCCAGGCCTCCGCCAGGACCGCAGGGACGCCCTCACACGGCGCATTGGGCTGGTCCAGCGTCTCCAGCGCCCCGACCCCCACGGCCACCGCCAGCGCCAGCGAGGACAGCAGCAGCGGCCACCGACGACGGCGCTCGACCAGCTCGGCCAGCAGCGCGTCCATCGATGCGAAGCGATCGCCGGGATCGACGGCGAGCCCGCGCAGCAGCGCCCGGCGCACCCGCACGGGGACGCTGCGCGCTCGGTGCAGCAGCTCTCGCTCGGCCGTGCCCAGCCCGAGCGGCACCGAGCGGCGGCGCTCCTGGAAGGTGCGCCCAGGAAACGGAGGATCGCCGATCAACGCCCAATAGAGGCATAGGCAGAAGCTGAACTGATCCATGCGGTGGTCGCCCACCCGTCCCTGAAGCTGCTCTGGGGCCATGTACGTGGGCGTGCCGACGATCGTGCTCGCGCTGCGATCATGATCCGCGGCGGACGTGTCGTAGTCATCGAGGTCGATCGCGAGCGCCGCCAGGCGGGCCATGCCGAAGTCGGCCACCTGCACGGTCCCGCCCTCCCCCATCAGCACGTTGGCCGGCTTGAAGTCGCGATGCACCACGCCGGCGGCATGAGCGGCCGCGAGGCCGCGGCCGGCCTCGATGAAGACGTCGAGGATCTCGCGGACCCCGTGCCGACCTCGCGCGAGCCACTGCCGCAGGTTCTGCCCGCGGCACAGCTCCATGGTGATGAACACCCGCCCCTCGCTCACCCCCGCGTCGTACACGGCCACGATGTTGGGATGGCCGATCTTCGCCAGCGTCTGGGCCTCGGCGAGCAGCACGTTGTCGGCCGGCGAGCGATGATCGGAGGCTCGGCCCTCGCGCAGCACCTTGAGCGCCACCAGCCGATCGAGCTGGGGATCGCGAGCCTCGTAGACCACTCCCATGCCGCCCCCCCCCAGGCGGCTGATCACCGAGTACCGACCAATGCGGGTCCCGCTCGGCAGGTCTTCGCCTTCGAGCGGAGCGGCGATGGCTCGACGCTCACCTGCTTCGCCGACGACGGAGACCGTCTCATCCGACGCGATCCGCTCGTGGGCCAGCGCGGCCAGCTCCTCGTCTCTCGGACGCGTCTTCGTGTCCGTCATCCCGAGTACCTGGGCGGCGCCACCCAGGCCTCCTCTTCCCCCAGCATAGCCATAGCCGATCGCGTGTCCCGCGGTGGGACGCGCAATGATGTCGCTCGAGCTTCCCCGCAGCGAGCCCCTGGGATCCTTCGACACCTCCCGTGCTCGTGTGGCCCGACTACAGCGGCCCAACGTATGTGCTGATGGTATGAAACGCCGAGCCGCCGTTCACCGCGCCCGAGATGCAGTTCGTCGGACTCGGCGCCAGCTCCCCCACCGCTGGCTCCGGCGCAAACGAGCAGCGCTGCACCTGCGAACACTCGGTGTACTTGATGAAGCCACACTGCTCGTTCGTCAGGCCCGCACAAGTGCGTCCCTCGAGCTGCGCCAGCGTGGGTCCAACCACGGTGCCCTGGCAAAAGTGCTGCGACTCCGGATCTGCGAAGATGTTGCCGAAGAAGCTGGCTTCGTAGCCGGGGTACAGCGGATGAAGCCCCTCGCCGATCGCCGGATGATCGGCGCGCATCCAGATCGAGACGGTCTCGCCGGTGACGTTGGTGCGGGCAAGCAGACACGCGGTGACCCACTGCTGGCAGTCTTCATCGCACGCCTCGCTCTCCCACTCGGGGGCCAGCCCGAGCCAGCCGTCGAAGGTGAGCAGCTCCCCGCCCACGAGCTTGCTGATCTGGCTCCCCTCGGGCAGAGCGCACTCTACGAGGTACTGAACGGTGTCCCGGCGCGCGGGGTCGAGGAGCAGCCCCAGGTCGCTGGCGAGCCCGCCGGGCTCCGAGAGCGCGAACGCGGGGTCGATGCCGCTGACCGAGGGATCGTCGAGACCGTTGTTGATCCACGCGCCGCCTTCGGGGTCGCCCGGCGCCGGCGCCTCCCTCCCGTTGCGAAACGACAGGTCACCGGGCGTGAGGTCGAGATCGTCGGCAGCGCATCCCATCGAGGCGGCGCTGAAGATCGAGAGAAGAGCGACGAGCGAACGTTGGGCTGTCATGAGTGGCACTCCTTGTGGGACGCGAGAATTCGAGGTCGATAATCAACCCAATCTCGATGCTGCAAACAAGGTGCCACGAGGGGGAACCCTCATTCGATGCTTCATAGCTCTGGAGCGTCATGGACTGCATCGCGGCGATCACACTTATTTCGCGCTCTCTTGTCGTGTTGGCCGAGCGCTCGCGGAAAATTCTTCCGCTGCGAACATCACGTCACATGGAGTAACACGAGCGCTACGAGATGTAACGCGTTGACACGCGAACAATCGATACAACGCTCACGCGTCGTGGAGTCCTGACCGCCGAGTCATCGCCGCGATCATCAACACCATCAAGGCGGTGCCCCCCAAGTCCGAGCCCGAGCCTCGACACCCGCAGCCCGAGCCGCGCGTCTCGTCGAGCCCCGCGCCACTGTCGGTTGCCGCGGTCCCCGAGCCGCCGCTGCTCGTCCCGCCGTCGCACGCGGCCGACGAGGGCGAGCGCGCGGGGCCGTGCTCCTCGTTCCAAGCCGCGAGCAGCGACGCTATCGCGTCGCGGTGGTCGACCTCGACGACCGGCGCGCCCATGGCCGGCAGATACTCGACGGTCTCGGCCCACGGCATCGACTCGGGCGCGATCGCGGGCCACGACGCAGGATCGGGCAGCGCCACGAGGCGCCCATCGGGCAGCCCGAAGCTGCTGACGCCGTCGCAGAACGAATTACGCGTGCCGAGCCAGCGGAGCGTGGTCTGCTCGGGTAGCTCGGGCGTGGCGTGGAACATCGGGTCTTGCGTCATCTCGTGCGGCGACAGGGTCGTGTACAGGCGGGTGAGATACGGCCAAGCATCGAGCAGCTCGTTGGCATGCACCCCCGGGGCGATGATGCGGTCCTCGAGCTCGGCCGCGAACGCCGGCCCATTCCAGGCCGTGGGGTCGACGGCGGCGGCGAAGGTGAGCGGGTCGTCGCACAGCAGCTGGGTCGAGATCTCGGGCGGCGTTGGCAGGTATCGAGCGACCAGACCGTCGATGAGTGGGTTCACCGGCATGCAGTCGCCAGTGGCGACATCGATGCGGTAGTGCTCCTGCTCCACCAGCAAGCTCGTCGCGTCCGTAGAGTCCGCCGCGCGCAAGAATTGCGCAGAGTCCCATGTTGCCCCGAGCAGATCGGTCCGCGACACGAGCCCACTGGGCCCCGCGTACTCGGTGACGAAGGCATGGCCGTCGGCACCGGGCTCGTCGACCGCCATCGTCACGACCTCGCGATAGTCGGCCCCTTGACCGATCCAGTCGAGCCGCAGCGGGTTGAGGGTCACATGACGATAGTTCGACGAGGACACGCGACCGTCGGCGAGGAACAGCGCGCGGATCTCCATGTCGTCGCGGGCCGCAATCCGCGTGAGTCGGATCGGCACGCAGGGCTCGGAGCCAGGGTAGCGCAGCGTGATCGGATGAATCTCGCCGACCCCGGCCTCGGCCGTGAGCCGCAGCGCCACGAACAGGTGACCCTCCGCGAGGTATTGCTCGAGGATCGGAGCCGCGGCGGGGTCTTGCGCAAAGCCGTTGTCGCCGAGCCACTGCATCACGCCAGCGACGGTGCCGCCGTCGAGGACGAACACTTCGAAGGCGCCCACGGTCGTGGCCAGCACCACCTCGGGCGCTGGCGGCTCCTCGGGCCCGGAGACATCGAGCTTCACCGAGCCGCCGTCATCGAAGCCGCCGGTCTCGTCGCAGCCGCCTTCGTCGAAGCCCCCGGTGTCGAACCCGCAGGGCTCGCTCCAGCTGCTCCAGCCGTAGGAGGGCACCGTCGCCCCCAGCAGGTTGGTGAACAGGCGCTGCGAGCCGACCGAGAACTCGGGCAGCGCCGTCACGGGAACGACCCACGCGAACTGCTCGGCGTTCGTCTCGGGATCGTATTGGATCTGGATGTGGGCCTCGACGTGGGTCTCGTCGAGCACGAACAAGAGGGTCTCGCCCGTCTGGTCGACCGGCATCGAGGTGGGACCGCTATCGCAGAAGGTGCCCCCACAAGCCTCCGCGGGGCGTGGCGCGGCCACCCCGAGGCACGTCAGACCCACCAGCAGCGCGCAGCCGCGCAGCGTCATTCGATCGTGCATGCCCAATTGACCGCTCGGGCGAGCGGCCGCGGCTCAAATTTCTCGGCGCCGCCTGGACCGGCGACTCTAGCCGCAGGCGGCCTTGTAGCCACCGTCGCACGCGCGGGCTTGGTACTCGGCGGCCTTCTTCTTGTCGCGCTTGCCCCCCACGCCCTTGTCCCACGCCAGGCTCATGAAGAAGCAGCCGGTGGCCTCACCCGCCTCGCACGCGCCGTCGAACAGCTCGCGCGCCTTCTTCGAGTCCTTGTCGCCGCCGTCGCCCAGCATCGCCATG
Source organism: Nannocystaceae bacterium (assembly GCA_041600735.1). GTDB lineage: Bacteria > Myxococcota_A > Polyangia > Nannocystales > Nannocystaceae > Paraliomyxa. The sequence goes on along the minus strand of JBFIJN010000056.1, from coordinate 15,587 downwards.
CGGCCGACCGACACGCAGCCGACCTGAGTGCCGGCATCGCAGGCCTTCTGGTAGAGCTCGCGCGAGCGCGGCTTGTCGGCCGGGACGCCGGCGCCCGCCTCGAGCATGATCGCCGCGTTGATGCAGCTCTTGTCGGGCAGCTCGCCCTCGCAGACCTCGATGTGCAGCTCGAGGGCCTTGACCGGATCGGCCGCGCCACCTGCACCCTGCTCGAGGAACACCGCGAGGTTGTAGCAGCCCAGCGCGTGGCCCCCGGCGCAGCCCTTGTCGTAGTACTCGCGCGCCTTGGTCAGATCTTGCGGACCTTCCTGACCGGTCTCCCACTTGATCGCCAACGCGGTGCACGCGGGAGCGTTGCCCTCTTCGTCGCAAGCGCGAGTCTGCAGCGTCCGCTGATCCTCGGGCTCGGGCTCCGGCTCGGGCTCCGGCTCCGGCTCGGGCTCCGGCTCCGCCGTCACGACGGGCTCGGGGGTGATCGTGGGGTCATCCTGCTTGGTGCAGGAGAGCGCGAGCAGGGCACAGCAAACCGCGAAGGCGGACGTTCTCATGGCGGCGCTTGATACCACGAAGCGGCGTCGTGTGTCCCGCCCCCGCGCCTCCTCTGGGTAGGGGCATGCCTAGGGGCATGCGGCCGGAAAGGCGACCGGAAGTGCGGCCGGGCTCACATCGAGGACCCGGATCGAGGCCGTCGTGGTCCCCTCGAGCGAAGCCGCCACGGGGAACACCAGCATGCCCGAGACCGTGCCGCAGAGATCGTCGGCGTCGAGCACCTGAAGGGAGAACACCACATTGTTGGCCTGCGCGTCGGTGAAGAACAGCGGATTGGTCTCCGCGGCGATGTCGAGCACACCCACCGCGATCGCAAACGTGCCGTCGGGGGTCACCACGATCCCGGGGAACACGAGCGGCGGCCCGAAGAACGTGCGCGGCGTGGTCGTGCTGTTGGTGTCGAGGGCCAGCGGCTGGAGCTCCACGTCCACCGTGCCGCCGCCGCCCATGCCCCCCGCGAGGTAGTCGAACGTCGCGATGTACTGGAACGGAAGCGAGGGATCGATCGGCGTGGCCACGGCCATGAGGAAGTCACCCGAGAAGTCGGGCACCTCGATGGTCTCGTCCGTGTCGCCGTCGGTGGTGCCGCCCGTCATGTCGGTCGTGCCGCTCGTCGCGTCGGTGGTGCCGCTCGTCATGTCGGTCGTGCCGCTCGTCATGTCGGTCGTGCCGCTCGTCATCTCCGTGGTGCCGCTCGTCATCTCCGTCGTGCCGCTGCTGTCGCCGCTGGCCGAGACCCCCTGCGTGGTTCCCGTGCTGCCGGGATCGCCCGAGGAAGAAGAGGTCTCCGTCGTCGGCACGCCGCTCTCGGACATCGAGCCCGCCGTCGTGTCGGCACTGCTCGCGCTGGTCATGCTCGGACCGCTGCTCGCGGGGCTGCTCTCGCTGCCCTCGTCGACGATGATGGGCGAGTCCTTGCAGCCGGACGACGGGCCCAGCGCCAGCGACGACAGGACGAGGCCGGAGACCAGCCGCTGCAAGGAGGACGACGAGGGGTAATCCATAGCCGAATACGATAGCCGAGGCGGAGCCGCGAAGGCGGCGGATTTGCAAGACCGGACCCGGGAGCGGGTCCGTCGCGTACCACCGCCTTGCGGCCGAGGCTCCTCACGACCGGCGTCCATTGAGGACGAGCCCTCCATTGTGTCACGCTGGCGCTAGAGCACGACCATGGCGAAGACGAAGGTGGCCCCGAAGCGCGAGACCTCTCCACCCAAACGGAAGAAGGTCGCCAAGAAGGCCACAGCGAAGAAGACTCCCGCCAAGAAGCCCTCCGCCAAGAAGCCCTCCGCCAAGAAGGCCTCCGCCAAGAAGACTCCCGCCAAGAAGACTCCCGCCAAGAAGGCCTCCGCCAAGCCCGCCGCCGCCGCCGCTCTCGAGCCCGTCGCGAAGCCGGCAAAGTCTGCGGCGGCCGCCTTCTCGGGCTTCCCCCGCGATCTGTTCCAGTTCCTCGCCGAGCTCGGGCTCAACAACGAGCGCGAGTGGTTCGAGCCCCGCAAGGCGCGCTACGAGGAGTCGGTGCTCGAGCCGGCGCTCGCTTTCATCCGCGCGATGGCGACGCAGCTCCCCCAGATCTCCCCTTCGTTCGTCGCGATCGACAAGAAGGTCGGCGGCTCGCTCATGCGGGTCTACCGCGACGTGCGCTTCTCCAAGGACAAGAGCCCCTACAAGACCAATGTGGGCATCCAGTTCCGCCACGTGACGGGGAAGGACGTCCACGCCCCGGGGCTCTACATCCACCTCGAGCCCGATGGATGCTTCCTGGCCACGGGCCTGTGGCACCCCGAGCCCGAGGCGCTGGCCAAGATCCGCGCGCGCATCACCGACGAGCCCGAGACCTGGCGTCGCGTTCGCGATGACCCGAGCTTCAGCGCTGCGTACGCACTCCAGGGGGAATCGCTGGCGCGGCCGCCCCGAGGAGTCGATCCCGAGCATCCGTTCATCGAGGACCTCAAGCGCAAGGACCACATCGCGGTGGCGAAGCTGTCGGTGAAGACCGTCACGAGCCCCAAAGCCGTCGACGAGGTGACTCGCCACTTCCTGGTCGGCCGCGAGTACCTCCGCTTCCTCTGCGAAGCCGTCGGCGTGACCTTCTGATCCGATGGAGCGTCTCGAAGATCCGTCCCCCGCCGCCGCGGTGGCCGAGCGCGTGCGTCGCCTCTACGGCGATGACTCGCTCAGCGATCCCGCCGGGGTGATCCACGTGGCCGCCGTGGGCCGGGAGCCCGACGGCGAGCTCGTGGTGCTGAAGATCAATCAGTCCACCCCGCGCAGCCCTCACGATCGCTTCGCCCTCGATCTCGCGCGGGCGCGCGCCGACGTGATCGTGACCACTGGAGCCATCCTGCGCGCCGAGCCGGGCCTGCGCTACGAGCTGGCCAGCGACCGCGCCGACGCGCTGCACACCTGGCGCATGGACCAGCTGGGGCGCCCCACGCCCCCGCTCGTGGTCGTCCTCACCGGTCGCGAGGACATCGATCTGGACCATCCCACGCTCCATGGCTGGGCCCAGCCCTGGATCTTCACCGATGTCGATTGCGCAAAGGCGCTGCACGGTCGCCTCCCCAAGCATGTGGGGCTGGCGGGCGTCCCCTCGCCCGACCTCGAGACCCTCGTCGACTGGGCGCGGCGCCGCTTCGACGCGCGCAGCATCACGATCGAGGCCGGCCCCACCACCACCCGACCCCTCTATGCCGACGGCCCGCAGCTCGTGGACGAGCTGATGCTCTCGGTGTTCGAGGGCACGATCCCCTCGGCCGCCCGCGGAGCGCCCCTGGCCTCCGAGAGCGCGCTCGAGCGTCACTTCACCGATCGCCACGCGGGCGAGCTGATCCACGAGGACAGCGGCCCCTGGCGCTTCGTTCGCTTGCTTCGCCCCCACTGAGCCCCGCGCGTGGCTCCAGCCGAGTCACGCTATGCTGCGCCCGATGTCGAGTGAGAGAGAAGCGCGCCGCCGGGGCCTGTTGCTGCTGCTCGTGGTGTTCCTGGGCATCCTCGGGGTCGCCGATGGTTTCTACCTGACGCTCGTGCACGTGGACTACGAGCTGGGCAAGCCGACCGACCTCGCGCTCGTGTGCAGCCAGCTCGCGCCGCAGGGCTGCGCGGTGACGACCGGGCGCTTCGGCGCGCTGTTCGGGATCCCGGTCGCGCTGCTGGGCCTGGGGGGCGCGGCGGCGACCGCCGTCGTCGCGCTGGTGGCCTGGCGTCGTCGTCGGGAGGACCATGATGCGTGGCGCGGCACCGCGTTCGCGCTCGCGGCCTTCAGCGTGCTGGCCTCGCTCGTGATGGCCACCCTCTCGGGGCTCGAAGGCTCCTACTGCCCGTTCTGCGTGGCGTGGTACGGCATCAACCTCGGTCTCGGAGTCGCGGCCTGGCTGGCCCTGGGCTACGACCAGGATGCCTCCCTGGGTCGGATCCTTCGCGATGCCTTCGGCCCCCCGGGCCTCGCCGCGCTCGCCGCGTTTGGGCTGAGCCTCTCGGTCGGCTACGCCTACTACGGCGAGCGCCGCGCCACGACCCACGCCGAGCTCGTGATGCTGACCAAGCGCAACATCGAGGCCAAGCTCCAGGAGCCCGCCATCGCCATCGATCTCCAGGGGCTACCCTCCCGCGGACCGCAGGACGCCACCCTCACGATCGTGGAGGTTGCCGACTTCCAGTGCCCGTTCTGCCGCCGCGTGTGGCAAGGAATCCACGACTATACCGAGCACGCCACCCCCTCGGTCCGCGTGGCCTTCATCCACTATCCGCTCGATGGCAAGTGCAACCCGGGCCTCGACGAGATCCACCCTCATGCCTGCCTCGCCGCTCAGGCCGCCGAGTGTGCGAATCGTGAGGGCAAGTTCTGGGAGTATGGCGACCTCTTGTTCGCCCATCAGTCGGCGCTCGCGCGGGAAGACCTGGTGGGCTACGCCGAGCGGCTCGGCCTCGACCCGGCCGCTTTCTCCCGCTGCCTCGACGACGAGCAGGTGACCCTGGAGGTACGCCGCAGCATCGCCCGCGCGATCCTCCTGGGGGTCGATGCCGCCCCCACGTTCTTCGTGAACGGGCGCAAGTTCAAGGGTGCGCTGCCCAAGGCCCAGCTCCCCATCGCGCTCGACGGGCTGGCCCGGGCGGAGGTGGCCGAGCGCGCCGCGGCCCAGGCCAAGACCGAGGCCGGGTCGGCAGCGACCGATTGACTTCCTTCATGCACTCCGGTCGACTGTGATGATGGTGTGCTCGCGTCTTGGTCTCCTTGGACTTCGTGGCGCTCTCTTCTCGATCCCGCTGGTCGGCTGCAGCGACCCGGCCATCGTCGGTCCGATGGGCACGACGGAGGACAGCACCGGTGCGACCTCGACGGGCGCGGCCGATAGCAGCAGCAGCAGCGGGGTGGTCGACTCGACGATGGGCCCGGGAGAGACGAGCGTGGGATCCACCGACTCGATCACGCCCGGCGACAGCACCAGCAGCTCGAGCGATACCACCGCCAGCACCAGCGACAGCGGCGAGACGACCACCGGTGGCGTCGAGCTCCCCGATGTTCCCGTGCTCGTGCTCGGCCACTCGCAGGTCAAGCAGTTCGACTTCAGCTGGGCGCTGGCGAGCGGGGCCGAGTACTACCAGCTGCTCGAGAGCGCGACGCCCGGTGAGCCCTATGTGCAGGTCGGGGCCGACGTCGTGGGTGGAGCGCTCTCGATCACCCAGCCGCTCCACTTCCGCCTCGAGGCCAGCTACGTGCTGCGGGCCTGCAACGCGGTGGGCTGCGTCGACTCGGCCACGGTCGACGTGGTGGGTACGCTCGCCGCGGCGATCGGGTACTTCAAGGCCTCCAACACCGACCCCAGCGACCTGTTCGGCACGAGCCTGGCGCTGAGCGACGACGGCAGCACGCTGGTGGTGGGCGCGACCGGCGAGAGCAGCAACGCCACGGGCCTCGACGGCGTCCAGGCCAACAATGCGGCCACCAATTCGGGGGCCGCCTACGTGTTCGTGCGCGACGCACTCGACGAGTGGTCGCTGCAGACCTACGTGAAGGCCTCGAACACCAACGCGAACGATGCGTTCGGCACGAGCGTGGCGCTCAGCGCCGATGGCAACACGCTGATCGTGGGCGCCCCGTACGAGGCGAGCTCGGCCACGGGCATCGGCGGCAACCAAGCGAGCAACGCGGCCCAGGCCTCGGGGGCGGTCTACGTGTTCGTGCGCACGGGCACCGACAACTGGGCGCAGCAGGCCTATATCAAGGCTTCCAACACCAACTTCGGCGACATCTTCGGGTATCGCGTGGCGGTGAGCGACAGCGGCGACACGCTCGCCGTGGCGGCCTACGGCGAGTCCAGCAACGCGACCGGCATCAACGGCAATCAGGCCAACAACGCGGCGTTCGGGGCGGGGGCGGTCTACGTGTTCGAGCGCAGCCCCATGAACACGTGGTCTCAGCAGGTCTATCTCAAGGCCTCCAACACGGCCTCGGGCGATGGTTTTGGCTCGAGCCTCGCGCTCGCTGGCGACGGCAACACGCTCGCGGTGGGGGCGTTCGGTGAGGACAGCCTCGCCACCGGCGTGGATGGTGATCAGGCCGACAACGGCGCAACCCAAGCGGGGGCCGTCTACGTGTTCCTGCGCGATGCGGGGAACACGTGGTCACAGGAGGCCTACGTCAAGGCCTCCAACAGCGGCGCGCAGGACTACTTTGGCTGGAGCGTGGCGCTGAGCGCAGACGGGAGCACGCTGTTCGTCGGCGCCTACGGGGAGGACGGGGGCGTCGCGGGCATCGATGGCGACGACACCGATGACTCCGCGCCGGATGCCGGAGCCGTCTACGTGCTCATGCGCGACGGCACCGGGGTGTGGGCGCAGCAGGCCTACGTCAAGGCCTCGAACCCCAACGCGCAGGACTTCTTCGGCTGGGGCCTGGCCACGAGCGGCAGCGGCAGCGTGCTGGCCGTGACGGCGTATGGCGAGGCCGGGGCGACCTTCGGTCTGGGGGGCGACGAGACCAGCAACACCGCCACCCAGGCGGGCAGCGCCTACGTGCTCGTGCGCGACGCCGCCGACCAGTGGTCGCAGCACAGGTACCTCAAGGCCTCCAACGCGGCCGCGACCGATGCGTTCGGCTGGAGCGTGGCGGCGAGCGACGACGGCAACATCCTCGCGTTCGGCAGCCAGAACGAGGACAGCAACGCAGTGGGCATCGGGGGCAACCAGGGCAACAACGGGGCCGCATCGTCGGGGGCGGTCTACGTGTATTGAGGTAGGCGGGCACGCGGGCGGCAGGCGCCCGCGCAGGCGGCAGGCGTCAGGGCTCCGACGCAGCCGCATCGTCGGGCCGAGCCTCGAGCACGGGTCGGCCCACGAGCGTAATCCAGTGGGCGACGGTCGCGACCAGCTCCTCGATCTGGTAGCGCTTGTACTCGAGCGCGCGGTGCCAGCAGGCAAACACGACCACGGCGATCGCAGCCGTCCAGCCCGCGGCCGACACGGCGGAGAGCGCCCCCGGGTCGCGGAGCACGGGCTGCAAGACCGGCAGGATCCACACCAGCGCCGCGATCGCGATTCCGTCGTAGCTGGCCGAGAGCACCCAGTAGCGGTTGAGCAGCGAGAACGAGGCCTGGAGCTCGGGAAAGCTGCGAACGTGGGCCCACATGCGCGTGTACAGGGACATGTCAACGAGCGGAGCGCTCACGTCGACCGCGTGACCGAAGTAACGCAACAGCGGGTCACCGGGACTGTTCCCCAGCCCCTGGCGCACGAGCGCGGCGTGGAACACCTCGGTGTCCGGCGCGACCTTGCGCCACCCGCTGACCAGCGTTCGCAGCGGTCGCCCCACGGCGAAGCACACCAGCCCCAGCACGTACGAGCCCAGCACCATGCCGAACACGCCCGCGCCGTCGATCTCGTCGAGCGCCTCGTCGATCGGGCCGAAGAATTGCAGCAGTGCCGCCATCACCACCGCGCCCGAGATGAAGAACGAGAGGTCGAAGACATCGAGGATGTCGACGATCTTCTCGCCGATCTTGGAGGCTGCCTCGCCCAGGCTCGACATGGTGGGATCGTAGATACCACGGTCAAGCGCGCCGTAGAGGCTGCTACCCTCCGCTCTCGCCTCGTGACGCATGGCTGCCCCGCCCTCCACCGCCACCGGTCCGTTCGGTCGGCTCGCCGGGCTCGTGCTCACCCACCGACGCGCGACGGTGGTGATCACCATGCTCCTCGTGGTGCTCTCGGTGCTCGCGGCCACGAGGATCCGGCTCGACTTCTCCTCGATGAGCTTCCACGGGGCGGACGACCCGGCCGCGGCCGCGCTGCGTGAGCTCCACGAGCGCTGGGGAGCCGACGACACCACGCTCTACGTGCTCGCCGAGACCGACGCTCCCGTGGGAGTGCTCGATCCCGCGCCGCTGCGCACGCTCGACGAGCTGCGCACGACGCTCGAGCGCGATCCCGACGTCGTCGAGGTGCGCGACCTCGAGCGCATGACGCCGTCGCTCGGGCCCGGAGACGCGACGCTCGAGGTGAGCTTCGCCACCGCCGATGCACGCACGCGCGCGGCCCTGCGAGGCGTGCTGCTCACATCGGCCGCGGTGCCCCGGCTGCTGTCGAGCGACGGCCGCCAGACGCTGCTGGCGGTGCAGCTGCGCCACAGCTCCGACGACGTGCGCGTGATCGCACCCATCGTCGAGCGCCTGCAGGCCAGCGTCGCGCGCTTCGAAGGTCGAGCCGAGCTGCGCTTCGCGATCGCCGGCGTGCCCGCGATCCGAGCCGGCTTCTACCGCTTGGCCCTGCGCGACCAGCTGCGCCTCGGGCCGCTCGTGTGGCTCGCGATCGCGGGACTCTTGGCGCTGGCCTTTCGCCGCCTGCACGGCGTGCTGGTCCCGCTGGTCCTCGCCGCCCTGCCCGTCTTGGGACTCACGGGGTTGATGGCGCTGACGGGAGAGCCGATCGGATTGCTCAACCAAGCCTACTTCACGCTGCTCCCCGTGATCGCGGTCTCCGATGCGGTGCACCTGGAGGCTCGCTTCCACGAGATCCTGCGCCGCACGGGGGCCGACCCGCGCGACGCCCTCGCCCGGCGCGCGGCGGTGATCGAGACCTGCGATCGAACCGGCGTCGCGTGTCTGCTGACCACCCTCACCACCGCGCTCGGCTTTGGCTCGCTGGCGCTGGCGTCGATGCCCATGCTGCGCCACTTCGGGCTCTACGCCGCGCTCGGCATCGTGCTCGCCCACGTGGGGCTGGTGGTGCTGGGCCCGCTGCTGCTCGACGCCGCGCGGGCCCGCCCTCCCGCGCCGCGCTGGAGCTTGCCGCGGCTCGCCCGCTGGAGCGCACGTCGCTCGAGACCGCGGCTGGTGCTGGGCGCGGCGCTGTTGCTGAGCCTGGTCGCGGCGCTCGGGGCTCGCCGTGTGATCGTCGACAACCACTTGAGCGCGCTGTTGCCCGCTGGCGACGCGGTGCGCCAGGCGGGCGCGCGCATCGACGAGAGCCTGGGCGGAACCCTCGCGCTCGAGCTGGAGCTCGAGGCCGACCATGCATGGCTCGAGGCGCCGCAGCTGGGCGAGCTCGAGGCCTTCGAGCGCTGGGCCGCGACGCAGCCCGAGGTGCGCGCGGTCACCGGTCCCGCCACGCTGCGCAGCCTACTGCCCGCGGCCGTCGATGATCCCGCCAGCCCACCCGAGGCGCTGGCGCTGCGCCGCGCGCTCCTCGACGACTCGGATCATCGCGCGCGCGTCTCGATCCACACCGCCGACGTCGGCGGGCGAGCGTTCGCGAGACTGGCCGAGCGCGTCCGCGAGCGCGCCCTCGACCTCCCCGGCCGCGTCACCGTCACCGGCACCGCCCTGGTGGCCTACCGGGGCGTCAACGGCATCGCCCACGAGCTCCGCGAGAGCCTCGTCGGCGTGGTCGTCGTGATCACGCTCGCGATCGCGGTGCTGCTGCGCAGCGCGTGGCTGTCGCTGCTCGCGCTGCTGCCCAACCTGCTCCCCGCCGCGCTGGCCTACGCCGCGCTCGGGTTCTTGGGCATCGAGCTCGATCCACTCGCCGCGGTGATCTTGTGTGTGGGCCTGGGGCTCGCGGTCGACGACAGCCTGCACCTGCTGGCGCGCATGCGCGAGGGCCAGGCGGCAGGTCTCTCCCGCGACGACGCGCTCGAGCACGCGGTCGCCCACAGCGGACACGCCGCGCTCGTCACCTCGGTCGCGCTGGCGGCCGGCCTCTCGCTCGATCTGTTCTCGTCGTTCCCGCCGCTGCGGCTGCTCGGAGGGCTCGGCGCGGCCATGATCGCCCTCGCCTGGGTGCTCGACGTGCTGATGCTCCCGGGGCTGCTGCGCACCGTGAGCGCGCGACGCCGCGACCCGCCGCGCTGAGCGGCGGCGGCGTCGCTCGGTCGCTCGCCTCAGCCGAAGATCGGCAGGTCGTCCTCGTCCGAGCCCAGCGGGAACGCCCGGTCGATGTCGCTGCCCTCCACCTCGAGCACGCGGCGCATCGCCCGATGCACGTGCATCGGCTGGATCCTCACCCCCTCCGCCTCGACCTCGGCCGGCTCGCTGAGCGTGGCCGCGTCGAGCGGGACCAGCATGTGACCGGCGCTGGTGCGGCCTACCACGCGATCGCCGGGGATCCCGTTGCCCATCGCGATCATCGAGCTGACGGACCAGTGGTCCTTGCCCGCGTTGCCGTTGTAGCCGGGCGAGCGGCCAAAGTCGGAGGACATCAGCACCACGAGCCGCTCCTCGACCCCCTGACGGGCCGCCTCGGCCCACAGGAAGTTGACCATGCGCAGCAGCGCGTTCATGCGCGCGCGGTGGTCGGTGTCGTGGGCGCTATGGGTATCGAAGCCACCCATCGCGAGGTTGGCCGACACTCCGATGCCCGCCTTGTACGCGGCCACGATCAGCTGGCAGCGACGGAAGTCGGCGTTGGCGTCGGGCTCGGGCAGCACCTCTTGCAGCAGCTTGAGGTCGTCGGCCCCGGCGCGCGCGGTCATCAGCGTGTCGAGCCCGCGCTGGTAGCGGGGCAGCTCCTGCGCGGCAAACATCTGCGCCGCTCGATCCTCGCGGGCCGCCGCGATGATCTCGTGGGCCGCCTCGGTGTGATAGGTGGGGCTCTCGATGTTCGCGGCGTCGATGCGCTCGGGGAAGGCCAGCTCCGCCAAGCGGTTCGCGTTGCCGTCGCGCACGGGGGCCACCACGCCCTGGGTGCGCTCGTAGCCGCCAAACGTGAGGAACGCCATCGGCGACTCGGGCGACTTCACCCCCGCCACGAGCGCGGCGAGGTTCGGGTAGCCCGCGCCCAGCCGACCGCTCGCCATGTTGCGGCGGCCGGACTCGTGGTTGTTGCTCGCGATGTCCACGCCGTTGATCACCGTCATCTTGGCGTGGTGATCATTGAAGAACGCGTCCGCGTCGGCGCCGATGGGCGCGTAGGCGATCGAGCCCGCCATCTTCACGCCGGCCTCGCCGTAGCTGTTGTTGGTGGCGGGCTTGGGATCGCACAGCAGCGTGGGGTCCCAGCCACCCGTCGCCTGCACCATCACGAGCAGCGGGCCGCCGTAGCCTACGGAGCCGCCGGGGCTGGCCTCACCATCGGCCCACGCCCTTCCGAAGAGGGCGGAGCCCCCGAGGCAGAGGCCGGCCGCCGAGCTGAGCTTGAGGAAGTCACGTCGATTCATGGTCCTGTCTCCTTCTTGCGGTCGGGGCCTACTCGTAGAGGAAGCGGAAGTCGCCCAGCATGTACGTCGTGACCGCCATCCAGGCGCGCACGGTGTAGTCGGGGTCTTCGATGATCTGCAGCTCGGCGGGGATCGCCATGCCCGTGGCCGGATCCGTGGTGGCGCGGCAGGGGCCCGGCAGCGCGGTCGGGTAGGGGGTCTCGGGCAGCAGCAGCCCGGCCTGGCCGTCCTGCCACACCGCCTCGAACACGGCGTAGCTGCGGTCGATCTCGGGATCGTTGGGGCCGAGGGCCTCACCCAGCAAGTGGTCGTGCATGTACACGAGGTTGGCGCGGATCGCCGCCTCGTCCGCCGCGGCGCCGGGCATGGCCGTGAGCTCGACCTCGGGGAACAGCACGCGCTCCTCGGGCAGCCGCGTGAAGTCGGCGGCGGTCATCGTGCAGGCCATCTCGTTGGCCATGCGCTCGGCGACGTTGGCCATCACGCCGTTCATGTCGGTGAGCCGGTCGGTGACCGAGACCGAGTCGATCCCGCCGTAGAAGAACTTGAAGTAGTTCCCAGAGAGCAGCGCGTCGACGCCATTCTTCCGCCAGCCCACCCCGAGGGTGGCCACCAGGCGCCGATGGAGCGCCTCGGGGGGCAGCAGACGAGCCGTGCCCATGTCGGCGAGCTCCATGTAGCGCTGCGCGTCGAGATCCTCGTCGGTGCTCACGGCGCGGAAGTACGGGGTCTTCACCATCTCCTTGATGACGAAGCGCAGGTCGTAGCCCGAGGTCACGAAGCCGTCGGCGATCTTCTTGAACACGTAGTCCTGGGCCTCGAACGCGCGGATGCGGGCGAGGTAGTCGACGTCCTCGAGCTCCATCGGCTCCTCGAGCGGGTCTTGGCCGGTGAGACCGGTGTAGACCATGTGCACCATCGCCAGCGAGAACTTGGGGTCCTCGATCATCTGCTCGGCCAGCCACGAGAGCGCGCGCGGAGCCTCCTCGTACGGCAGCTCCTTCTGGCCAAAGCCCGGCGCGACCATGTCGCCGTACCACCCGTCCATCGGCCGGTAGCGCCCCACGTCGTCCCAGCTCTGGAATGCGCCGGCGACCGGGTCGAGGTTGGCGTGGCACACCGTGCACGCCTCGACGTTGAGCGTGGGATTGTGGCTCTGGATCTGCGTGGCATCCAGCGGCCGCGCCGCCAGCCGCATCACGTCGGTGGCCAAGAAGAACTTGTAGAAGTACCGCGAGCGGGCCCGGTTGCGATTGGTGGGCGTGCTGGGGTAGCGGTGGAGGAACACCGACGTGGTGAGCAGGCCCGCCTGGGGGTACTGCTCGAAGGTCCACGGGAGCCGCTCGTTCTCGTCGTTGGGGTTGGCGAACATCGCCAGGTCGAGGCCGTAGCTGCGCGCCGAGAACGGGTTGACGATGGTGTAGTCGGCGGTGAACACCTCGGTGAACGGCAGCTCGTTGCGCAGCACGTGGACCGCGATCTCGAGCGGCTCGCGGGCGATCGCGTCGTTGGTGCGCTGCCGCATCAGCACCATGGTGTCGTTGTCCTCGATGTCCTCGTACCAGAAGGCATTCGGGAACATGCTCACGTCGACCGTCTCCACCGCGTCGTCGCCGATGCGATAGGCGTCGGTGTGGAGCATGTCGTTGAGGATCTCCTGGGCGCGCACGTAGAAGGCCTCCTCGCGGAGCACCACGTCGAGCACCGGGTCGATCGCGTCGATGCCCGCCCCGCGCACGGCGTCGAGCTCCTCGGCCGTCGGGATCCGGCTACCGAGCAGGAACGTGGCCTTGCGCAGCGTGCCCTCCTCGTCGAGCTCCTGGATCCCGTCGAAGAAGCGATCGATGTCGCCGTCGTTCTCGCAGTGGGCCGGCGCCTTGAAGCGCTCGATCATGTCGGCGAGCAGCGCGTACTCGTCGGTGTCGTCGGACAGCTGCAGGCCGCCCCCGTGCTCGACCTTCGCGCTCGGCTTGGCCAGCAACAGCGGCATGCCGTCGATCTCCAGCCGCGCCACGTTGGCGACCGTCTGCTGGTTCACCTCGAGGTAGCCCGGGTAGTCGGACATCTGCAGCACCAAGTCGGTGTTGCGCGCGATCCCGGCGGGGTTGTGGCAGCCGATGCACTTCTTGGAGAGCACCGGGGTCCAGATGTTCTCCTTGAAGAACTTGTCGGTGTCGACGCAGGTGCCGGGGCCCACCAGGCTCGCGCCATCGCGTGCGTCGTCGCTCGGGTCTTCCTCTTCGTCGTCGGCGAGCTGCGGCCCCCCGCGATAGCAGCCAACCAGCATCAGCGAGGTGGCCAGCGCGGCCAGAGCCCATCCTCGACGAATCCCGCTTGCGTTGTTCCCGACCATCGTCCGTCCTCCCACGCGCAAAAACTCAGCCCGGAGCGGAGTCGCGACCAAGATGCGCTCCGCCTGCCGTTTCACCCGGCGCCCAATGTCGCCGGGGCCTTCATGTGCGCCCATGGTTCCCGTCAGCGTGGGGAACCTACATTCACAGACTCCCACACACGCCCAATGAGAGCAAGCACAATTTGGCTATCCAAGGCCGAATTCAGGCAGCTACAAGGTTTTTGTCGTCGAGCCCCATGGACCTCACACCAATTACTCCCCGCGGAAGAGGGATGTCGACCACAACCCCTCAAGCCACACCGCAGACTTCCGCGGTGGTAGTTCCGTAGTGAGCCGGGCGCAACGGAGCGCACTGTCACAACGGTGGGGTGGCCCATCCCCGTGGCGCTGGATCGACGAGCGTGAACAGAGGGTGCGCAGGGACACCGTATGCTCTCGGTGGATGCTCCCCGCTCCCATCGCGCTGCTGATCGCGGCGCTGCTGATCGCGCCCGTGGGCGCACCCGAGCCGGAGATCTCCACCCCGTTGCGCATTCGAACCGAGCGCGTCGAGCTCGAGGCCGTGCAGCAAGGGCTCGAGCTGCGGGTCGGGGAAGCCTGGCGGCGATGGTCGATCGACGTGGCCGAGAGCACCGAGCCCAGCCACGTGGAGGTGCAGCTGCGCGACGACGCCGGCCACATCCACACGCGAGCCCTTCCTCTTAAGGGCGAGACCATCGAAGAGCGCAGCCGAGCGCTGGCCTCCTCACTGGCGTTGCTGGTGGAGCAGCTCGACCCCGGCGAGCCAGCGACGGCCGAGCCCACTCCCGGGAAGCGGTCGACCGACGTCGCCGGCTTCGTGGGGGCTGGCCCCCGCATGGCCCTCAACGTCGGCGGGCCGCTCGATCTCGACGCCGGGGCCAGCGTGGTGGGTGGCGCGTGGTTGCTCCGCGATCACCTCCAGCCGATCGCCGAGCTGGCGTGGGCCCACAGCGCGGCGGCCGAGCTGAAGCTCGATGCGCTGCGGTTCGGCGCGGGCCTCCTCGGAGGTGCCTCGGCCGCCCAAGGCCGCGTGTGGGGCGGTGGTGGCGCGGTACTACGCGCGCAGTGGGCCCACGCGAGCGCCTCGGGCACTGCCGCGGGGTGGTGGGCCAGCCCGGCCGTGATGGGCGCGATCCAGTACCGCGGTCGGCTCCTGGTCCTCGGCCTGTGGGTCGGAGCCGACCTCCTGCTCCCTCCGCTGCGTGCTCGTGGTGATGCGCACACGCTGCACTGGTCTGCCGTGCGCCCCATGGCAACCCTCCACATCGGCCTGCGGCTGCCCTGGGGCCCTCGCCACGCAAGAACCTAGACCATCGACGAAGCCGCGCAGGAAAGTTGGAACGAGGCGGCCCGCCGCGGTCCAACCGCCTGATCCGATACGATGCCAATCGCATGGCCCGCACCAACGATGCGGACGATAGCGCCATCCTCGCGGCCCAACGTGGCGATCCTGCGGCGCAGCGCGCTCTATTCTCGACGCACAAGGACGACGTGGCTCGGCAGGTACAGCGGATGACCGGAGACGCGAGCGCGGTGGACGACCTCGTGCAGGAGGTCTTCATCGCCGCGTTCTCGGCCCTGCCCGGCTTTCGCCGCGATGCCCAGATCGAGACCTGGCTGTTTCGCATCACGGTCAACAAGGTGCGCAACTGGTGGGACGCCAAGCGTCGCCGCCAGCGTCGAGAGGATCGGGTCGCCCGCAGCCCGCGCGAGCCCACGGCCACCCCCGAAGACGAAGTCGACACCACCGAGCACCGCAAGCGCCTCTACGCCGCGCTGGGAGAGCTGCCGGACAAGTATCGCGAGGCCTTCACCGCGCGGGCGATCGAAAACCTCAGCCTGCAGGAGGCCTCGAGCCGCCTCGGGGTGCCGATCAGCACCGTCTCGTACCGAACCCGCAAGGCCGAGGAGCGACTGTGCGCGATGCTGGGCCTCGAGCTGCAGGGGGCGCGATGACCTCGATCGATTTTCGTCCGCCGCTCGACGAGCCGCCGGTCCACGATCCGCGACTGC
>JBFIJN010000055.1:0-26094 GCA_041600735.1 Nannocystaceae bacterium | reverse complement strand
GGCTACGCCTTCACCTACTGCGATGGCGACGGCCCGGGTAGCACCAACGGCTACCTGCCCGCCGATGCCGGCCAGATGACGTCCGCGCTCTAGTTGGCGGCTGCTACCATCACCCGAGATGGTGGCTCGTCAGGCAGGGGTGCTCGCGATCGCGGCCGGGGTGGCGCTCGGGTGTTCGATCCCGAGCACGCTCGGGCTTCCTTGCGTCCGCCACGAGCACTGCGATCCGGGACAGCACTGCGGGCCGGACGGGAGCTGCGTGCCAGGCCCTCCTCCGCTGCCGGGAAGCGAGGGCAGCGAGACGGGTCTGCCGCTGGAGTCGAGCACGGGGGTGAGCTCGGTGAGCGAGACGACGGTGGGCCTCGACACCAGCTCGGGCACGACCGTCGGCGCCTCGACCACCGATACCACCGGTCCAGGGTGTGGCCGCGCCATCGGCAGCTGCGACACGGTCGACGTGCTGTTCGTGGTCGACAACTCCGGCAGCATGCGCGACGACAACGCCCAGCTGATCCCCGCGTTCGCCAATGTGGAGGACCTGGTGTCGGGGGTCATCGACGGTCCGTGCTCGTATCGCATCGGCGTGACCACCACCGAGTCGGCGCCCGAGTTCCAGCCCCTGCGCTGTCAGCAGCGCGGCGCGCTGTCGCGGGCCGGGGCGATCTGTGCGGACCCTTGGGGCGGCGACCTCGAGCACCCGCCGTGGGTGTCCGAGCTCGACGACATCAGCACCCTTGGCTGCTTGCTCGCGGTGGGCACCCACTACGACACCGACGAGAAGCAGCTCGACACGCTCATCGCGGCGATCGGCCCCGAGCTGCAGGGCCCCGGGGGCTGCAACGAGGGCTTCATGCGCGAGGGCGTGCCGCTCATCGTGGTGCTGGTGACCGACGAAGACGACGACGACGACAGTGAAGACCCCGCCGAGTCCCCGGAGCGGACTGGCTCGGGAGGGGGCCCGCAGCAGTGGTGGGACCAGCTCACCGCGCGCAAGCCCGCCAACGAGCTGGGGCTGGTGCTGCTGGCGGCTACCAACCCCGCCGGCTGCGACTGGCAGCCTTCTCAGGGTGGCTCCGACGGGAGCGGGGCCGAGTATGCGGAGCGCATCCTCACCTTCCTCCAGTTCTTCACCGGGGCCGGCTACTCCGACCACTTTCGCGCGGCCAACCTATGCCAGCCCGCGGAGGGGATCCTGGCCGAGATCACGGTGCTCGAGAAGGTGATGCTCGACGTGTGCGTCGACGCGACGGGCGGCTAGCAGGCCCCGCACTCGCTGCACGCATCCCAGCAGCAGTCGCCGAACGACACGCAGATGTCGTCGCAGAAGCAGCCGCCGCCGGCGAAGCCGCCGCAGACCCCGGAGGCGCACGAGCAATCGCTCGGGCAGTTGAACTGAGTCTCGTTGCCGTTGCACACCCCGTTGCCGCAGCTTCCACAGGCGCAGTCCATCGGGCACGTGGCACACGACTCGCCGGCCGCCATGTCACAGATGCCGTCGCTGCAGGGGTTGCAGGGGCCGCAGTCGACCGCGCAGGTCTGACACGACTCGCCCGCCCCGGGATCGCACGCCCCGTTGCCGCACGAGCCACAGCCGCCGCAGTCGAACGCGCAGGTGATGCACGACTCGCCGCTCCCCGGGTTGCAGAAGCCATCGCCGCACCCCGTGCACACGCCACAGTCGGCCGGGCACGCGTTGCAGTTCTCGCCCGCGGCTCCGTCGCACATGCCATCGCCACAGAACACGCACGCTCCGCAGTCGGCGGGGCACGACGCACACGACTCGCCCGCGGCCATGTTGCACATGCCGTCGCCGCAGCCCGGGCACGCGCCGCAGTCGGCGGGGCAGGTGGAGCACAGCTCCCCGCCATCGCACATACCGTTGCCACACCCTCCGCACGGGCCGCAGTCGGCCGCGCAGGTGTTGCAGTCTTCGCCGGCCCCGGGCTCGCAGGCCCCGTTGCCGCACGAGGGGCATGCGCCGCAGTCGGCCGCACAGGTGTTGCAGTCTTCGCCGGCTCCGGGCTCGCAGGCTCCGTTGCCGCACGAGGGGCACGGCCCGCAGTCGAGCGCACAAGAGCCGCAGCTCTCACCCGAGGCCAGGTCACAAAAGCCGTCTCCGCACGAGGGGCAGGGGCCACAGTCGGGCGCGCAGTTGTTGCAGTTCTCGCCCGAGGGCCCATCACACAGGCCATCGCCACACGCCATGCACGGACCGCAGTCGACCGCGCAGGTGTTGCAGTCCTCGCCCGAGGCCGCGTCGCACACCCCGTTGCCACACAGCACGCACGGTCCGCAATCGGCCGGGCACGAGCCGCATGACTCGGGGCCCGCACAGATTCCGTCGCCACACGACGGGCAGGCTCCGCAATCGGCCGGGCAAGTGCCGCAGCTCTCGCCCGCCCCCGGGTCGCACACGCCATCGCCACAGCTCATGCAGGGCCCGCAGTCGAGGGCGCAGGTCGAGCAGTTCTCGCCCGCCGCACCGTTGCAGAAGCCATCGCCGCAGCTCATGCACGGGCCGCAGTCGGGCGCGCAGGTCGAGCAGTTCTCGCCCGAGGGGCCGTCGCAGAAGCCATCGCCGCAGCCCATGCAGGGGCCGCAGTCGGGGGCGCAGGTGGAGCAGTTCTCGCCGGCCGCACCGTCGCAGAAGCCATCACCGCAGCTCATGCAGGGGCCGCAGTCGGGGGCGCAGGTAGAGCAGTTCTCGCCCGCTGCGCCGTTGCAGAAGCCATCGCCGCAGCCCATGCAGGGGCCGCAGTCGGGTGCGCAGGTGTTGCAGATCTCGCCCGCTGCGCCGTTGCAGACGCCATCACCGCAGCCCATGCAGGGCCCGCAGTCGGGGGCGCAGGTGTTGCAGTTCTCGCCCGCTGCGCCGTTGCAGAACCCGTCGCCGCACGCGGGGCACGGACCGCAGTCGGGCTCGCACGAGAAGCAATTCTCGCCGGAGAACGGCTCGCAGACTCCGTTGCCGCAGCCTCCACACGAGCCGCAGTCTTCGGGGCAGTTGAAGCAGAACTCGAGCGAGCCCGCGTCGCAGAACCCGTCGCCGCAATCGCCACAGCTGCCGCAGTCAGCGGGGCACGAGAAGCAGAACTCTCCCGAGGCCGCGTCGCAGACCCCGTCGCCGCAGCCACCACAGGTGCCGCAGTCTTCGGGGCAGGTGAAGCACAGCTCGCCCGCGAACAGGTCGCACACGCCATCGCCGCAATCGCTACACGTGCCGCAGTCGTCGGGGCAGGTGAAGCAGATCTCGCCCGAGAACGGATCGCAGACCCCGTCACCACACTCGCCGCACTCGCCGCAATCCTCGGGGCAGGTGAAGCACAGCTCACCCGCGAAGGGGTCGCAGAACCCGTCGCCGCAATCCTGGCCACAGGTGCCGCAGTCTTGGGGACAGGTGAAGCAGATCTCGCCCGAGAGCGGCTCGCAGATCCCGTCGCCGCAGCCTCCGCAGGGGCCGCAATCGGGCGGGCAGCTGCGGCACTCCTCGCCGGAGCTCGGCTCGCACAGGCCGTTGCCACAGCTCGGGCACGAGCCGCAGTCGCTCGCGCACGACAAGCAGCTCTCGAGCAGACCGGGCTCGCACACGCCGTTGCCGCAGCTCGGGCACGGGCCGCAATCGGCCGCGCACGACTCGCAGCTCTCGCCGCCTCGGCACACGCCATCGCCACACACCGCGCAGGTTCCGCAGTCGCTAGGGCAGGACTCGCAGCTCTCCTGCGGTCCGCACACGAGGTCGCCGCACAGCGGATTGCCGGTGTCGGCCGTGTCGGGGTCGGGCCCCGTGTCGGTGTCGGAGGTCGTGCCCGTGTCGGTGTCAGGCCGCGGAGGCGGGTCGAGCTCGAGGTCCGTGCGCCCACAGCCGCCCAGCGACAGCACCCACACCAAGCAGAGTAGCCAAGACCAACGCATGTCCGAATCCCCTCGCTCGCCCACCGCGGCGCACGAGCAGCATTCGATCGTACATGAACCCAGGGCGATCGCCCAAAGTCATTCGCATCGAAGGCCGGGCACCTGTACCCCCACGCAGTACCGCTCGGGCGGGCTGCGTGGTGGCGGCCACCGCGAGCTTCGCGGTGTGGTCACCGATCGACAGCTCTCGGCCAAGCTCGCCCGACCGGATTCCTCGCGTTCCAGTCGACGCGTCGCTAGGATGCGCGGGACGCGATGTACGTCAGACATGTCCACGTCCAGCACCTGAAGCGGCTTCGCGATCTACGGCTCGGCTTCGAGCATGATGGTGAGCTCCGCAAGTGGACCGTGCTCATCGGCGAGAACGGCACCGCCAAGACGACGATCCTCCAGGCGATTGCCCTGGCCGCGGCAGGATCGAGGCAGGTCAACACGCTTGCCTCGCCGATCGTCAAGCACCTCCGCGATCGACGCGGCGACGAGCCGATGTCCATCGCGGTCGACTTCGACTTCACTCCGCACGCCCTCGCCGTGCCCGAGGTCCACCCCGGCGTTCGCGTGCGCGAGGGGCTTGGGCTCCACTCGAAGGTCTCGCTTCCCAAGGGCTCGACCTCGCTCGATGGCCAGGCGTCGTACACGAGCAACGGCAAGCCGCTGAAGAGCAAGTTGGGTGATCCGCTGGACGCCGCGCGTGACGTGCACACGTCGCTGTGGTTCGTCGCGGGCTACGGGATCTCGCGCGCGCTGCCAGACTCCAATTTCGTGCCTCCGCTCGACCTTCCTTCGATCGAGCGACTGCGTCCCCTGTTCGACTCCCAAGCGCGGCTGGCCAGCAGCTCGTTCTCGAACCATTTCTTGAAGAAGGACGCGGAGGAGGGGCGCAAGGCAGGGACCACCTCGCGAACGTACTCGCGCATGCTGAACGAGGCCATCAAGCTCGGCGGGAGCAGCCTGCTTCCCGACATCAGCAAGCTGGAGCTGCGTGGACAAGGCGGTGCCGCATCTGCGGGTGACCTGATCGAGAGCGATCGGTTCCACCAGAAAATGGGGCCCAAGGCCCAGCGAATTGCCGGAGTCGCGCTCTCGCATGGATATCAGTCCACGTTTGCCTGGATCGCCGACCTCATCGGTCACGTTTTGCTCGAGGCGAACACCGAGCTGAAGACCACCGAGATGGAGGGACTCGTGCTCATCGATGAGATCGATCTCTACCTCCACCCCACGTGGCAGGCGACCTTCATCTCTGCGCTGCGAAGGATCTTCCCGCGAATCCAGTTCGTGGCCACCACCCACTCGCCCATCGTCCTCGCCGGGCTCTCGGCGCACGAGGTGGTCCGCCTCATCGTCGATCCTGCCACGGGTGACGTCGTGCGCGGCGCGTGGGATCCCCAGACGGGCGCTCTCGTTCCGACCACCGCACGCGACCCCGTGCAGCCCGATCCTCGGCCCATGACCGCGAGCGAGATCTACCGGACTTGGTTTGGCATCGACCGTCTCACCCCAAATCCACTGGGCGAGGAGCTCCGCCGCTACCGAGTCCTTGCCGAGGATCCAGACCGAACTAGCCGCGAGACCGCCGAGCTCCGCGCGCTGAAGAAGCGACTCACTCAGGCCGGGGTACAGGACCTGGATGCCACGCCGACCGACGAGGAGGAGCGCGAGTGATCCTCATCGTACGCAGCGCAGAGCCAGCGGCCCTCACACGTGCGCGAGGCCAGCGTCTCCGCGCCGCGGCCGCGGCCTACGATACTCATGGAGCGCCTTCGGCAGAGCTGACGAAGTGTCTCGTGGGGTATGGCGGCAAGGCGGTCAAGACTGCACTCCATCGCGATCAACGGAAGAAGTGTGCCTGGTGCGAGCGAGTCACGGACTACAGCAGCAGCCCGGTAGAGCACTATCGCCCGAAGGATGGCGCGTGGCGGCACCTACCTGGAAAGAAGCCCAAGAGAACCGATCGAGAGCACTACTGGTGGTTGGCGTGGACGTGGGAGAATCTGTTGTTCTCGTGCGCGCGCTGCAACGATCGCGGACACAAGGCCAACTACTTTCCGCTCGAGGCCGGCACCTCTGCCTGCTCGCCACCGCCGCGGCCCGTAGGGGGGGCGATCCCCGCCACATGCTTCGATCTGAGCGGCGAGCGACCGATGTTGCTCGATCCCACGACCGACTCGTTCCTCGAGCACGTGCGCTGGGTGCCCTCCAATACCCGCTTGCCTCGGCGCCTGTGGACCTGGTCACCCTCGCCGGTCACGCCGCGCGGAGAGGCAACGATCAAGATCTTGAAGCTTGCCGAGCTGGCGGATGATGTCGACATGCACCTGGCGCACACCGTGCTTCCTTCGCTCGAGGAGGTCGAGCAGCATCTCGAGGGCGGGCGCCGGCGACAGGCCGCGCGTCGCTGGAATGCTCTCGTCGGGATCCTCGCTCCACAGAACCCGCTCACCGCTGCGACCTGGTGCGCGCTCGAGCGCTGGATGCGGCCGAAGCAGCGACGCCTTCACGGTCTTGCCCATCCCGCGCGCCCTGCCTGAGCGGAGCATCGGCGGCTCAGTCAGTGGAGCCCGCGCCCAAGGCGTGGCCGCCCTTGAGCGCGCGGACGAAGGCCTTCTCCGTGCGCGAGGGGACCTTGTCGAGCACGCGCACCAGCGAGACGCGGCTGACGATCGGCCGCTTGCGCGTGGCCACGACCACCAGCGTGCCCGCGGCCAGCTCGCTGGCGACCGTGTGCGAGGGGACGACGCCCAGGCCCATGCCCTCGCGGACGCCCGCGATCACGGCCTGCACGCTCTCGACGACGAGCGCGAGCTCGAGCCGGGGAGGCACGCGACCGAAGTGGTGGCGGAACCACCCGCGCAGCGCCGGGGCGGCGGGTTGGTACTCCACGAAGCTCGCCGCGGACAGGCGCCCGAATGCGCGGCTGCCGGCCAGCACGAGGGCTTCGTACGCGCGCTCGGCCACGAGCACCAGCTGCTCCTCGAGCACCTCGAGCACCTCGAGGCCGGCCGTGCGGGCGGCGGGGGTGGCCTCGAACACGTCGACGAACGCGAGATCGAGGCGCCCCTCGTCGAGCCGGGGCAGCACCTCCGAGGGGTGACCGAGCGTGAGCTCGAACGACACCCCCGGGTTGGCGCGACGAAACGCGGCGAGCACCGAGGGCAGCCGGTGCGCGCCAAACTCGACCGGGGCACCCACGCGCAGCACGCCCGAGAGCTCGTGCTGCGCGCGGTGGATCTCGGCGAGGCCGCCGTCGAGCGCGTCGATGAACGGCGCGATGATCTCGAACAAGCGCACGCCGGCTGGGGTGGGCACCAGCTTTCGGTGGCGACGCACGAACAGCTGGGTGCCGAGCTCGTGCTCGAGCTTGGCCAGGCTCTGGCTCACCGCGGACTGGGTCACGTGTAGCTCCGCCGCCGCTGCGCTCACGCCGCTGGCCCGATGAACGTGGAAGAACACGCGCAGGCGGTTGAAGTCGGGAAGCATCAGTAATGCTAATGCGACCGATGAAATCGTTCAACGTGAAGGTTCATCGGGCCCGGTCATCCTGCCCACGTGAACACGACCACGACTCCGACCTCCTCCACGTCCACGTCCACCTCCACCTTCACGTCCACCATCACCAGCGACATTCACTCGAGCGAGCTGGCGCCGGGCGGGCGAGCGCGCCTCGAGTGGGCGCTGCGAGCGATGCCCGCGCTGGCCGCCATTCGCCGTCGCTTCACCGAAGAGCGTCCGCTCGCGGGCGTGCGCCTGGCCGCCTGCCTGCACGTGACGGCGGAGACCGGCGCCCTCGTGCGCACGCTCGTCGCCGGCGGGGCGCAGGTGCGGCTGTGCGCCAGCAATCCGCTCAGCACCCAAGACGACATCGCGGCCGCGCTCGCCGTGGATGACGGCATCGGCATGTTCGCGATCGCTGGCGAAGATCGCGAGACCTACTACCGGCACCTGCAGCAGGCGCTCGAGCACCGCCCGCAGGTGATCATGGACGACGGGGCCGACCTCACCACGCTGCTGCACACCGAGCGCACCGATCTCGTCCAGGGCATCGTGGGCGGGACCGAGGAGACCACCACGGGCGTCACTCGCCTGCGTGGCATGGCGGCCGACGGCGTGCTGCGCTTTCCCATGATCGCGGTCAACGACGCCGACACCAAGCACCTGTTCGACAATCGCTATGGCACCGGGCAGAGCACGATCGATGCGTTCATGCGCGCGACCAACCGACTGCTGGCCGGGCGCTGCTTCGTGGTGAGCGGCTACGGCTGGTGCGGTCGCGGCGTGGCGATGCGGGCGGCGGGGATGGGCGCGCGCGTGATCGTGACCGAGGTGGATCCCATCCGCGCGCTCGAGGCGGTGATGGACGGGTACCAGGTACTGCCGATGGCCCGCGCGGCGGCGGTGGGCGACTTCTTCTGCACGGTGGCCGGAAACCGCGACGTGATCCGCCGGGAGCACTTCGCGGTGATGAAGGACGGCGCGATGGTGGCCAACGCGGGGCACTTCGATGTGGAGCTCGAGTTGCCCGCGCTCGCCGAGCTGGCCGTGGCGCGCCGCCAGGTGCGGCCCTCGCTCGAGGAATTCGAGCTCGCCGATGGCCGTCGGATCCACGTGCTGGCGCAGGGACGCCTGGTCAACCTGGGCGCGGCCGAGGGGCACCCGCCCGATGTCATGGACCTCTCGTTCGCCGCCCAAGCGCTCTCGGTCGAGCACGTGGTGAAGCAAGGCTCCACGCTCGCGCCTGGGGTGTACGCGGTCCCGCGCGCGCTCGATCAGCAGGTGGCGCGGCTCGAGCTCGAGGCGATGGGCGTCGAGCTCGATGTCCTCACCGAGGGCCAGGCGCGCTACCTGGGGGGCTGGCGCGTGGGCACCTGACGCTCACCGCCCGGCGGGCCTCAGGACCCGCGCAGCTCGTCTTCGATGGCCGCCACGAGCTCGTCGGGGTTGCCGTCGAAGGCGCGGCCGCCCACGTAGAACGCTGGGGTGCCGCGGACGCCGACGGCCTGGCCCTTGGCCAGATCTTCTTCGACTTGCTTGGCGGCGCGGCCCGACATCAGGCACTCGTCGACCTTGGCCATGTCGAGGCCAGCGTTCTGTGCCAGCCCGCGCAGGCCCTCGACCGAGAGCGAGCGCTGGTTGGCAAAGATCTCGTCGTGCAGCTCCCAGAACTTGCCTTGCTCGAGCGCGCACTGGGTGAGCTCGGCAGCGGGGCGGGCGGCGGGATGGAAGCTGAGCGGGAAGTGACGGTAGGAGAACTGCACCTTGTCGCCGAAGCGCTGCTTGACCGTCTTCACGGCCAGCGCGGCCTGCGAGCAGTAGGGGCACTCGAAGTCCGAGAACTCCACGATCTGCAGCTTGGCATCGCTGGGACCGAACGTTGCGGTGTGGGCCGCCACGCCGATGTCCTGGGCAGGGGGGCGCACGTCGGGCAGCTTGGTCACCACCTCGGTGCCCTTGCGCAGGTCGGTCAAGAGCGCGTCGTAGGCGACCTGCGAGCGCTCCTTCATGATCGCCTCTTCCACTTGGCCGCGCACGAGCTCGAGCGGGGGCGCCTGCTCGGTGCGATTGGCCGCGTAGAACGCCTCGATCTCGGCGTCGTCGGGTCGGGTCGCGGCCTGCTCCACGTGGCCGCGGATCAGCTCTTCGGTGGTCACGCCCTTGGCCCGCGCGGCGCGAGCGAGCAGGTGATCTTCGACCGCGCGTCGCGTGGTGGCGGTGCGGATCCGGTGCACCTCGCGGCAGTACGCGTGCAGCGCATCGCGCTCGGCGTCGCGTCCGTCGTCACCCATGGCCTCGGCCCGGATCGGCTCGCCATCGACGGTGGCCACCACGGCGTCGCGCGGCAGTCCGAGCGCGGCGTTGGTGCAGGCGTCATCGGTCGTGCCCGCGGTCGCGCTGGCGATCGGGGCGGGGGCCACCTCGGCGTCGGCGTTGGTACCCGGCGTGGCCGCGGTCGGCACGGCACCCGGCGCGGGCTCTCCTGCAGGAGGAGAGGCCGAGGAATTCCCGCAGCCGAGGGTCGCGAGCAACAGGAGGGCGAAGCTTGGGCGCCGCATGGTCGGCGAAGCATGCGGCGAGCGAACCGGTACGACAAGCCCGCGAGCTCAGCGCCGACGGCGCGTAGCGCCGAGCAGCCCCACGAGGCCGAGCAGGCCCAGCAGGCCCGATCCTGCGCCGCGCGAGCGATGCGAGCCGGCCTTGCACCCGCAGCCGTCGTCGCCGGCACTGGTGTCGAGCCCTGCATCGTCGCCCGAGCCCGCGTCTTCGCCCGAGCCGCCGTCGCCGCTGGTGCCGGGGCCATCGCCCGAGCCCGCATCGTCGCTGCCGCCGCTGTCGTCGAGCGACTCGGGCCCCTCGATCGTGATCGTCACCGAGTCGGTCACGATGTGATCGGCATGGTCTTGGATGTAGCCGGTGATGGTGTAGACGTCGGGCGGCAGCCCGGTGAGATCGAAGATCATCGCGCGCTGGTAGTCGACCTGGTCGACGAGCACCTCGCCGTCATCGTTCTCGACGAGCAGCTTCCAGCCGTAGCCACCCACGTTGTCCCAGGGCTCGAACTCGACGCGGACGGTCTCTTCGGCCTGGTACACCGCGCCGTCCTCGGGCTGGAGCACCGCGATCGTGGGCTCGATCTCGTCGACCCCAGCCGGGGAGAAGGTGACGAAGAACGTGGCCTTGTCGTCCTGCTCCTCGCCGATTCCGCAGTGGCACTTGTTGACGCCGACACACGCCGCGCCCTGGCCGGCCACCTGGATGATGGGGACGCAGCCGTCGTGAAAGCCGAGGTCGCCGGGCTGGGTGGTGTCGTAGCCGAACGCCATCACGCTGTCGCTGGCGGTGGTGTGCCCGAGGCCTAGCGTGTGCCCGATCTCCTGGCTGATGACGTTGGCCTGGGTGGTCGCGGGCGAGTTGTTCTGAAACGCGTAGCAGACGTTGCGCTGACCGAAGTCCTCGCAGTCGAGCGGGGCCACGCCGCCCGAGGGGCCGGCGGTGGTGTCGGTGTGGCTGCCGCCGATCATCACCATCGTATAGGGAAGCACCTTGGGCGGGCGCTCGAGGTAGACCACGCGCACGGCCCAGTCCTCGAAGTCGTTGGCGACGGCCTGCGCGGCCGCGATCGCTCGCTCTTCGCCGCCGCCGTAGACCGGGAACATGTGGCCGGAGCGGGCGATGTTGGAGATGTTCTCCGCGGAGTTCTCCCCGCCCGTCATCAGCACCCCACCGGTGAAGTTGAGGTAGACGGTGTGGAAGCGCGGGGTCTCGCCGCCGGGGCGGTGGTCGTAGTCGTAGACGCCGGGCGGCACCGCGTCGGGGTAGGCACAGATCTCGTTGAGATCGGGCCCGCCCGCTTGGGGGTGTGCGGCATCGGTGAGCGCGGCCGAGGCATCGGGCACCATCGTCGCGCCGTCGAGCATCGCCTCGGGGACGACCATGCCGCCGACCTGCGTGAGCCCCTCGGGCAGCGAGTGGGTCTCGCGAGAGAGCGGCATGGGCTCGCTGGGATCGACCGCGCGTCGATGCGCGGCGAGATCGGAGAAGCGCACCGCGGCCGGCGGATCGCGATCGACTCGCGGCCGCTGCTCGGCGCGAGCGTTGGGCGAGAAGTCGATCACCACGGGACCCGATGCGGGCGCGTAGCTCGGGTTCTGCACCACCGTGGGTGCGCCGGGCCCCGGCGGCGCCGCGTGGGCGGAGCCATGCATGGCGGTGGCCGCAAGCACGAGCGCAACCGGGATGAACGAGGACATCGTGGGTTTTACGAGCTTTGCGGTCACGCTACCGGGCACTCTACCGGATGTGACGACCCCGCGGGGTGTTGGGATCCGCACGCACACCCAACCCAATACTGGTACGTTCGACGGGGCCGTGACTCGACGCGCCCTCCGTGCCCTCATCTCCTCTGCGCTGCTCTGCTCCTCTTTGATGGCTTGCACCGCGCGGGAGAACCCGCCCGAGCAGAGCGAGCAGGCGCCCCCCGAGCCGACCCCCGCGCCGGGCCAAGTTCCGGGCCCCGTGCCGGCCGAGGTCGTGGCCGTGCCGGTGCCCGAGGGCTCCGAGCTGCAGTGGGTACGCGCCAATTCCTGCGAGGACGGAGCGCCGATGTCGCTCACCGCCTCCGACGGCACCGGCCTGCGCTTGGCCTCGCTCACCGCCCGCGCGGTGGTGGAGGGGCCGCTGGCGTTCACCGAGCTGCGCCTGTCGTTCGACAACCCCGAGGATCGACAGCTCGAGGGGCGCTTCGCGATCACGCTGCCGCCCGGCGCTGCGATCAGTCGCTTCGCCATGCAGATCGGCGGTGACTGGCAGGAGGGCGAGGTGGTCGAGCGCCAGGCCGCGCGCGTGGCCTACGAGGACTTCCTGCACCGCCGCCAGGATCCTGCGCTGCTCGAGGCCGACGCGGGCAACGTGTTCACGGCGCGCGTGTTTCCGATCCCCGCGCGGGCGCGCAAGGAGCTGATCCTTTCTTACTCGCAGGAGCTGGCCCACGAGGCCGAGCCGTACCGGCTACCGCTGTGTGGCCTCCCGGAGCTCGAGCTGCTCGACGTCGACGTCGCGATCGTGCAGGGCTCGGTCGGGACCAAGGCGTCCTCGCTCGGTGGTCTCGCGACCTCGGTCTATCACCTCGGTCTCCAGCGCGAGAAGCTGGCGCCCACCAAGGATCTCGAGGCCCGCGTGGGTGAGGTCCCCGCTCAAGGGCTGCGCTACGGCGATCTGGCGGTGGCGCGAGTGGTGCCCGTGCTCGAGGCGCCCTCGCAGCCGCTCACGGCGCTCACGATCCTGATGGACACGAGTGCCTCGCGAGCGCTCGACTTTCGTGGGCAGGTGGAGCGGCTCGCCGCGCTCGTGGCCGCGCTGCCCCCCGAGACCCAGATCCACCTCGTGGCCTACGACCAGAGCAGCGAGGCCATCTACGCCGGGCGGGCCGCTGGCCTCGATGCGGCCGCGCTCGATCGACTGCGCACGCGCGGGGCGATGGGCGCCTCGGATCTCTCGCAGGCCCTGGCCGCGCTGCCGGTGCTGCGCGCGGTCTCGCCTCGCTTGTTGATCATGGGCGACGGCGTGGTCACGGCGGGCACGGCCGAGGCCGGCGAGCTGCAGGTGAAGCTGCGCGCGCTGGCGGGCGCCGGTCTCACGCGCGTGGATGCAATCGTCGACGGCGGGATCCAAGATCAAGCGATGCTCGCCGCGCTCACGCGGGCCACGCTGGCGAGCGACGGCGTCGTGCTCGATGCGCGGATGCCCGCGGCCACGCTGGCCGAGCGCCTCGGCCAGGCGACGCGCTCGAACATCAAGGTGAAGGTGCCGGGGGCCGAGTGGGTGTGGCCGGCCACGCTCGACGGCGTGCAGCCCGGCGACGAGCGCTTGGTGTACGTGCTCCTGCCGCCCGAGCTGCCGCTCGAGATCGAGCTCGAGGGCGCTTCGGTGCGGGATCGCGTGCCCACGCTCGCGGTCGTGCCCGAGCCGCTGCTGGCCCGCGCGCATGCGCAGGCGCGGATCGCCGATCTGCAGGCGCGGCGGTCCGAGCTCGCGGCCGATGATCGCACGCGTCGCCAGGCGCTGGCCGACGAGATCGTGCAGCTCTCCACGCGCCACCGCGTGCTCAGCGATTTCACCGCGCTGCTCGTGCTCGAGACCGAGGCCGACTACGCGCGCTTTGGCATCGATCGACGCGCGCGCGCCGACATCCTCGTCGCGGGGCCCTCGGGCGTGGAGAAGCTGCGGCGGGCGGAGCCTGCGCGGCCCGAGCTCGAAGAGCCCAGCCCCGACGAGCCGTTCGCGAAGCAGAAGTCCACCGTCACTCGCGAGGCCGACAAGCGCGAGGTCGATGGCAAGGACGCCGAGCGCAAGGGCGCCTGGGGTGGCGACGACGGTGATCACGACGCCGCCATGGAGAACGAAGAATCCGCTCCTGGTGGCGGCGACGGGCAGCGACACCAGGGCGAGGAGGGCACCATGGGTCGGCCCTCGCCCGCGGCGCCGCCCCCCGCGGAGATCGCGGATCCGTCGGGTATGCCCACGGACGATGAAATCGCGGCCGCGTTCGACACCGGTAGCCTCGGTTTCATCGGTCGCGGGAGCGGCGGTGGAGGCACGGGTGATCCCAGCCCCGCCGAGCCCTCGCGTACGCGCGCACGCCGGAGGAGCGAGGGGCCCGGTGGGCATCGCGAGGCCGGCCGCCCCGCGCTCGCAATCGAGAAGCCGCCCGTCACCGATCCCTACGAGGGCCGCTTCGCCACCGTCATGAGTGCGCTAGGTCGCGGTGATCTCGACGCGGCCGAGCGCGAGGCCACGAGCTGGCACGACGAGAGCCCGGGCGACGTGCTCGCGCTGGTGGCGATCGGCGAGGTGTACGAGGCGCGGGGCCAGCGAGCCGCTGCGGCGCGGGCCTATGGCTCGCTCGTGGATCTGTTCCCCTCGCGGGCCGACCTGCGGCGCATGGCAGGGGAGCGACTCGAGCGACTGGGCGGTGATGCGCTCACGCTCGCGATCGACACCTATGCGCATGCGGTGGAGCAGCGGCCCGATCATCCCTCGAGCCACCGACTGTACGCCTACGCGCTGCTCAAGGCCGGTCGCCATGCCGAGGCCTTCGCGGCGATCGAGGCCTCGCTCGATCGCAGCTACCCGGGTGGGCGCTTCGCGGGGGTGGAGCAGGTGCTGCGCGAGGATCTGGGGCTCATCGGCGCGGCCTGGATCGCGGTCGATCCCGCCCAGCGCAAGGCCGTGGAGGCCTCGCTCGCCAAGCACGGCGCCACGCTGGCCACCGAGGTCTCCACCCGCTTCGTGCTCAACTGGGAGACCGACGCCAACGACGTCGACCTGCACGTCTACGACGCCAAGGGTGGCCACTCCTACTTCAGCAACCGCAGCTTGCCCTCGGGGGGGCAGCTCTACGCCGATGTGACTACGGGCTACGGCCCCGAGTGCTTCTCGGTGGCGGGCAAGCGCGGCGCCGGACCCTATCGCGTGCTCGCCCACTACTACGCGCGCGGCCCCATGGGCTACGGCATGGGCAAGCTCCAGGTCATCGAGCACGACGGTCGCGGCACGCTGCGCTTTGGCGAGCACCCGTTCGTGGTGATGAAGGACGGCCAGTACGTCGACCTCGCCACGGTGGGCAGCGTGATCGAGGAAGTGCCCGGCCTCGAGCGTCCGCTCGAGAAGGTGGAGAAGCCCGAGGAGCGGCCGGGCAAGGTGATCTACGACCCGCGCTAGCACCTCGCGAGCTTTCGGTGAACGACTGGGCTCGGCGGCACACTGCCGTGCTGCGGAGGAGCGCAGCGCATGGACGAACGCACGGCGAGACGGGTGATGCTCTGGTTGTCCGGGGCCCTGGTGCTGGGTTGTGGAGGCGGTACAGGGCCCGGTAACGACGGCAAGGAGGCGAAGGCGAAGACCGCCGAGAAGCCGGCGGATGCGAAGAAGCCGGACGCGAAGGCGCCCGATACCAAGTCGCCGGACGCGAAGACTCCGGACGCGAAGACCCCGGACCCCAAGGCACCCACGCCCGATGGCCTCACCCCGGTGCCGCTCCCCGCCTGGGTGGGGTTCCCCGCCGATCCCAAGGTGCTGCAGGCCGCGATCCGCACGCGCGATCCCGTGCCGCTGCGCGAGCACGCTTGGCGGCTGTTCGCGGGCATCAATCAGCCGATCTCCGCCGAGGATCCGCGACCGCTGTGGTGGACGTGGTCGACGACCACGCAGCTGTTCGAGCAGAGCCTGGCCCCGCTCGGCCCCAACGCGATGATGACCCACCGGCACGCCGCGCGCATGCTCGCGACGCGCGCGTTGGCCGAGCCCGTGGCGCCCGGTACCCCCGATCCCGACCAGGACCACACCGACGAGTGCTTCGATGCGCAGGGCAACGGCGTGATCTTCTTTGCGGGGCCGACCTACGTGCTGCCCAAGGCCACCGTCGAGCGCTTCGGGCTCGACCCGCGCTGTGCCGAGCCCGCGTACTTCATCGCCAACAGCAAGGCCTGTAGCCTGAGCGATGGCACGCACTTCCAGTCCAACGGCGACATCATGGTGGCGACCGAGTCGTACAGCGAGCCGGGTGCCGACCGGATCGAGGCGCTGCACTACAACCAGGCCACCGAGTTGCAGACGCTGCTCGACGATCACGTGAAGATCATCCCCGAGCTGTCGCCGCAGCAGGTGACCACCAAGCACATGTACTGGCCGGTGAAGGCGAGCGGGCTGTCGGCGCTGCCGGTGTTTCGCGAGCTGCCCAAGGCGCAGTGGTGCCAGTACAACGGCTACGAGCAGTGGGACACGCTGGTGGCGGTGGACCCGAGCGGCACCGTGACGGGCCAGGGCGAGGTCGAGTTCTTGTTTGGGGTCTATGACGCCGAGGGCAAGTCGGTGCTGCCGACCAAGCGCGCCACGGTCGACGTGCACCCGCTCGCCAAGCTCTACTCGCAGAAGCTCGAGCGCGCACAGTGGGACGCGCTCGATCCCAACGACCAGATGATGCTCGACGCCGCCAGTCAGTGGGCCCACGGCAAGCCGTTCGAGCCCGGCGACTACGTGGTGACGGTGGCGATGCACATCATCACCAAGGAGATCCCACAGTGGACGCTGCAGAGCGCGTGGTGGTCGGACCAACCCGACGAGGGACCGTACGCCGCCGATCGCCCCGCGCTGCCGCGCGCGCAGGGGCCGTGGCAGCACTACTTGATGACGGTGGAGGACGGGATCACCACGGAGCCCGGCGGCGACGTCCTCCCGGTGGCGTTCAATCCGTTCATCGAGCTGGCCGCGACCCACCCCGTGGCGACCAACTGCCGCAATTGTCACACGCGAGCGGGCTGGCCGAGCGGCTCCTATCTCACCCACACCGGGCCGGGGCCGCTCGCGAACATCGACATCGACGACTCGATCTTCGCGGGGCTGCTGCTCACGGACTACCAGTGGGTGATCGCGGATCGCGTGAAGGCGGGGGGCTGAGCGAGCGCTCCCTCGCGCGCACTGCGTGATGTCCGCGCGTATTCCCGCTCACGGGTAAAGCGCTTGCGGCGGTCCTCGCCGCCGTGAAACGCTGGCCGCGATGATGTTGGGGATCATTTCATGGCTTGCTCTTGCGGGTGGGCTCACGGCCGAGACTCCGACGCAGGAGATCTACGGGGGTACCGATGTGGTGAGCTGCGGGTGGCCGACGACGGTCTCGCTCGAGGGCTCCTGCACGGGCACCCTGGTTCATCCGCAGGTCGTGATCTACGCCCAGCATTGCGGGTCCGGTTACGACTCGATCACGTTCGGCGAGACCATCAATGGTAGTCCTGGTCGTTCCGTGGGTACTCAGTTCTGCCGCACCTACCCCGGCGGCGGCCCCGGCAGCGGTCACGACTTCGCCTTCTGCGTGCTCGACGAGCCGCAGCTCGACATCCCGCTGGTCCCGATCTTGATGGGCTGCGAGACCTCGGTGCTCGCGTCGGGCAAGCAAGTGGTGGCGGTCGGCTTCGGCGACTCCAACACGGGGCCCTACGGGATCAAGCGCGAGGTCGAGATGGACTTCGGCTACATCTCGGGCGACGACGAGGCCTTCATCGGCGGCGGCGGCGAGGACACGTGCCAGGGCGACTCGGGCGGGCCAGTCTACGTGCGGCTCGACAGCGCCCAAGGGGGCGATGACACCTGGCGTGTATTCGGCGTCACCTCGTACGGCGGCCAGTGCGGAGGCGGTGGCTTCTACTCGATGATGCACATCGGCATGGACTGGTTCGAGAGCGAGTCGGGCTTCGACCTCACGCCATGCCACGATGCCGACGGCACGTGGAGCCCCACGCCCGAGTGTGGTGACTTCCCGACCTCGCCGTTCAACGGTGGTGGCACATGGGCCGAAGGCTGCAATTCGGGCCCGCTCGGCGGACTGTCGGCGATCTGTGGCGCGCCGTTCGATGCCAGCAGCGACATGGATCCGCCCACCGTGTCGATCTCGAATCCCCTCACCGGCACGATGTTCGACAGCGACCCCGCGACGGGCCTCGCGGCGTTCCCCGTGGACGCGCTGGCCGATGATGGCACCGGGTATGGCGTGGACACGGTGCGGCTCATCATCAACGGCATGGACGTCCCCGGCGGTGAGCTGACCGCGGAGCCCTATGTGTGGAACGGCGCCTATCCGCCGGGCCAGTATACGTTCCAGGCGATCGCGACCGACGTCACCGGCAACGTGGCCGAGTCCGAGCTCGTGTACATCGGCGTCGACATGCCTGCGCCCGAGCCTCCAGTGGAAGGCGAGGACGAGAGCGGCTCGGGCGGTGCGAGCGGTGGTGCGAGCGGTGGGGTCGACACTGGCGACGACCTCGGGGGCACCGCGGATGGCCCCGGCTCCGGGGTTCCGGGCCAGGATGACGGCGGGGGAATCGAGGGCTGCGGGTGTCGCAGCGAAGGCGGCGCGCCGACCGGGTGGATGCTCGGGCTCCTCGGGCTGCTCGGGCTGCGACGTCGTCGGGGGTGAGGCCGGTCGCGCGGTGCTGCGCTAGCGGGTGCAGCACACGCGAAAGCCGAGCGTGTTCGCGCCGTCCCTCGCGGCGGCGGTCTTGCGGAACGTGCTGCGCAGGAACTGTGCACGCGAGGCCCACCCTCCGCCTCGGCATGAGCGACGACCGGGCGTGTCGAGCACGTCTTGGCACCACTCCCACACGTTCCCGGCGAGGTCGAGGTGCGCGAAGGGACCTCTACCGCGCGGATGCTGGCCGACCGGCGCGGGCTGGCCGAAGATGCGTCCGAAGCAGGCGCGCGTGGGATCGGGTGCCTCTTCGCCCCAGGGGTAGCGGCGGCCATCCGTGCCCCGCGCGGCGCGTTCCCACTGCGCTTGGCTGGGCAGCGTGGTGCTGCGCCCGCTCGCGTGGTGGAGCCACTCGCAGAAGGCCATGGCTTCGTGCCAGCCGACGCCGACCACGGGCTGATCCTTGCCCGAGAACCTGCGGTGGCGCCAATACCTGGGATCCGTGTCGAGGTCCGTCGATCGCAGGTACTCGCCGTACTGTGCGTTGGTCACCGCGGTCTCGGCGAGCCAGAAGCCCGCGAGCGTGACGAGGCGCGGCGGCTTCTCGTCGTCTCTCGCCTCGGGATCGTCGGCGGGCGCGCCCATCAGGAACGAGCCACCCGGCACCCAGAGGAAGCGGAGGCCGGTGATGGGCTCGATCCACGGCGGCTCTCCGGCTTCGGCTCCGGCTCCGGCTCCGGCTTCGGACGGTTGCGGAAGCGGAGCGGGTGCCGCTACGGCCGCGGGAGCCGCGGTTGCCGGCCTGGGCGCTGCACTCGTGGCCGGCTTGGCGATCATGGGCTCGGGCTCGGCCTCGGGCTCGGGCTCGCCGGGGAGGCCACGCGAGGCCTCGAAGGGGATTGCATCGCGGCTCCGCTCGGCTCGTTCGGCGCGGGCGCCTTCGTCGTCCTCGGCCGCCGCGCTCTCGTCGTAGTCGTAGTCGCGGGGGAGGTCGTCGAGCTGGACCTCGAGCTGGACCTCGATGGATTTCGCGAGCCCGCGGACCCGCGAGCCCCTCTTTCGCGCGGCGGCCTCCCGTCGCTGCGCGCCGCGCTGCGCTCGCGCCACCAGCTCGTCTGCGATGGCACGCACCGCTGCGCTCTCTCGCTCATCGCGGCGCAGCGCCTCCGCGAGCGCGACCAGCTCGGCATCGGTCTCCCCGAGCAACAGCTTCATCACCTCGATGCGCTGGCGGTCGATCGCCTCGGTGCTCACGGGGCGGCCGAACAACCCGCGTACCCAGCCGATCCAGCCGCCCGCCGGTGGCCGGCGAAGCACCCGCAAGAACGGCTCGACGGTGCGCTCATCGGCGCCCTCCCAGCACTCGCGCAGCAGCTGCATCGGGAGCCGCGACTCTCGCTGGGCCTCGGGGGTGTCCTCGTCGCTGGCGACCGCGTCGGCGAGCCAGCGCTCGCCGTCGAGGACGCGGTGCATCAGCACGCCAAAGGTGCGGCGGGGCGGGAGCGCGAGGCACAAGAGCGTGACCTCCTGCCACCACGGATCGCCGAAGTGATCGGCGAGCACCCGCACCGGCTCGTCGCCGCCGTACGCGATGTGCAGCGCGGTGAGGTACTCCTGGAACGTGAGGTGGGCGAAGCCATAGTCGTCCTCGCCGAACTTGGTGAGCACGCCCGCGTGCTGGTGCAGCCACTGCAGCAGCGCCGCGGCCTCGGCGGGCTGCGAGCCGTCCCGCGCCACGCGATCGCTGCGGCGCGAGGTCCACCTTGCGAAGGTCTCCGCGCTGAGGCCATCGCGGCGCCGCTCCTCGTGCAGCGCGTGGGCGACCTCCTGCAGCATGCGCAGCGCCTCGGGCTCGGGCACTGGCGCGGGCAGGCCGGTCTTGAGGATGTAGCGGCGCAGCAGCACCTCGAGGCAGCGCTGGTAGAACTCGGGGCGCTTGTGGGGGATCTCGCCGTTGGCGAGCGCCACCGCGCACAGCAGCGTGAGCAGCAGCGGGGTGGCGACGAGGTTCTTGAGCTCGAAGTCCTCGCGCTCGATGCGGCGGAGATCGGCGAGCACCCGCGTGGCGCGCTCGTGCGCCTCGAGCTCGGCGCGGGCGCGCTCCTCGGTGGTGCGCGGCGCGGCCTGCCAGTGCTTGGCCGCGCGAAACCAGCGGTGCACGAGCGCCTCGATGCGATCGCGCTCGAGCGGGCGCACGTCGAGGCGCAAGAAGCTCTGGTCGAGCACCGCGCGGATCGATCGCGTGACCCCGGAGAAGCGCGAGGACACGATGTGGCGGATGCGCTGGCGACGGTGAGCACCGGCGCCGTGGACCACGTGCCGCACGAGCGCGTCGCGGAGCTCGAGGTCGGTGATCTCGTCGAGGCCATCGAGCAGCAGCAACAGGCCGCCCTGCGCCCACAGGCGCTCGAGGACCCCCGCCGCCAGCGGCTCGACCCCGCGCGAGGTCTCGCGACGGGCGAGGCACAGCAGCGGATCCGCGTGGGCGAGATCCTCGGGGGTCAGGTTGCGCAGCGGCAGCAGCAGCGGCAGCGTCTCGCGCGGCAGCCCGATCGTCTCGCCGCCCTGGAGCAGCATCTGGTGGCAGATCTTCGCCAGCGTGGTGGTCTTGCCCGCGCCGGGGTGGCCGAAGATCATCACCTCGCGGTCCTCGCTCGCGCGGGCGAAGACCTCGGTCAGCTCGATGTCCCGCCCGCCGCCGTGGCCGAGGTCGCCGTCGAGGCCCTCGCCTTCGAGCTGCGCGCGCCAGGCCTCCTGCATCGCGATCGCGAGCGGGATGTAGACCTCGTCGAACGGGAACGGAAACGTGCCGGTGGGCGCGAGCAGCTCGAGCTTGTCGCAGCGTGCGAGCAGCCACGCGCCGAGGGCTGCGCGATCGCTCGGGCGAGCGAACGACTCACCGGTGGAGCTGGCGGTGGCAGTGGTGGGCCGCGGCGCTCGCTCGCGCTGCCCCGGTCGCAGCAGCAGCGCACCGTCGGGCTCGCGCTCGAGCTCGGGGTCCACGTCGAAGCGCCCGCTCGCCCCCATGCGCCGCACCCACAGGCGGATCTCGAGGTCGTCGTAGAGCGCACCGAGCGTGTAGCCCACGTCGAGCCGGGCCTGCGTCTCGCCGTAGTGCTCGAGGCCAAACAGCGAGGGCGACTGGTAGAAGTAGCGCATCGCGCTGCCGTTGCCTGCGCTCATCTCCGCGCGCGCCTCGTGCATGTGGCCAAACAAGCACGCGGTGAAGCGCTCGTCTCGCGCCGGGTACACGTAGCCATCGAACGTGCGCATGGCTGCCGGCGAGAGCCAGTCGCGGGGGTGGTGCATGAGCAGCAGCGCTGCGTCGGCCTCGTCGAAGCGGCGCAGCGCAGCGTGCTCATCGGGCGCGAGCGCGGCATGGAGCTGCTCGATGGGCACGTGCAGCTTGCCCTTGAAGTCGCGGCCGTCGAACTGGATCCACGAGGAGTTGAGCCCCACGAGCAGCAGGCGCAGGCCATCGCGGGCGACGACCAGCGAGAGATCGCCGGGCAGGTGCGAGCGATGCAGCGCCTCGAGGCGCAGGCCCGAGGGGAGGGTGCGCGGCGCGAGGCCGGGCAGCAGGGTGCGCTCGGCCCATGCGGAGTAGTGGGTGAACAGCGGGGCGATGAACGAGGCGTCGCGCTGGCTCCACAGCTGCGCGCGGAGCCCTCGTAGATCTTCGTCTCGATCGTCGGTGAGGTCGTACTCGCGCAGGCAGCGATAGGCGAGCTTGGCGGGGCCCGACGGGCGCTCGAGGTCGTGGTTGCCGGGCACGGCGAAGGGCACCGCCTCGCAGCCGCGCGCGCGCAGGTGGGCGAGCAGCGGCTCGAGCAGCTCCGCATCGAAGTCGGCGTACTGCTTGGCGTTGCCGCTGTAGACGAGATCGCCGGTGATGAGCACGAGATCCGGGCGTAGGCCCGTGGCCTCGAGCTGGGCGTCGAGATCCGCGAAGAACGTGCGCTGCACGTCGGCCCACAGCTCGCTGCCGGGGCGACGGGCGGGCTCGCGGCCGAGCGCGTCCTTGGTCACGTGCAGGTCGGAGACGTGCAGCCAGGTGATCCGGGCGCGAGGATCCGGCACGCGAGCACGATCGCCCGCGGGAGCAGGGCGCGCAAGGGTTGGGGCGGCGATGACGGCTCGCAACGGGCGAAGTCGAGCTTTGCTACGATGAGCGACCGTCGATGGATCCCTACCGCCCCACACGAGACACGCCTGCGTCCACGGCCCGCATCCTCGCCGGCCCCAGTCGCTGGCGCACGGCCTGGCACTTCGCGCTGCTCGTGGGCTTGTTGGGCGTGGCCGCGTGGGCGGTGACCACTCCCTTTGGCTACCGCATGCGGGTCTGGATCGGCTTGCTGGCGGTGCCGGTGATCTTCGACCTCGTTCGCACGGCGCACGAGGCGATGCTTCCCCACCGCGTCACCGCCGACAACCGCGGGCTCGAGCTGGTGTGGGCCAAGAAGGCCCCGTGGCGGCCGTGGATGCGCCGTCGCAGCGCGGCGATCGCTTGGGAGCATCTGCAGGCGGTCCGCACCTCTACCGTTAGCGTCAACGGAGTCGGCACGACCGAGCTCATGATCAGCTGGGCGCTCGGCCCCACGATCGTGATTCCGGATGGAACGTTCAGCGGCAGCGCCGAGAGCTTGCAGCAGGCGATCCTCGACGAGCGTGATGATCGCATCGAGGCCCCGCGTCGCGAGGCCGCCGATGTGGCCGGGTTCTGCAGCGACCGCTTCGAAACCCCGCGCACGCTGCGGTGGCGGCCCGACCGCGGGCAGCGCGTGGCCGCCACGCTGATCGGGGGGCTCATGATCGTCGGACCTGCCTGGGTTGGCTTCATGATCGGCGGCACGGCGCACCTGATGCTCACCTTGCCGGGCGTGCTGCTGGGCGCATTCCTTCTCTACTTGGGATGGAGCGCCTCGAGCCCGCGGGTGCTCCGCCTGCAGGCCGAGGGCTTGGCCCATGGCCCCGCCGAGGACCGACTCACGCTCGTGCGCTGGTCGGAGATCCGCTTTGCCCGCCCCACCGTGGTCAACGGCCAGATCGTTCGTGTGCGCGTGGCGGTCAAGGCCGGCCCCGACGTCGCGCTCAGCGGCAACTATGGGGTGGGCCTCGGAGAGCTTGCCGCGATGATCACCCCGCCGCTCTCCGTCGTGCTGCGTGCGCGCGCGCAGCCGCCCTCGGCCGAGCCGGCCGCGCCGCCCTCGCCCTAGCGTAGCTCCGGCCGCGTGATCACTTCACGCGCACCGTGAGCAGATCGTGCATGTCCTTGCCGGTCTCGAGCGTGACGACCTTGGTCTCCACCTCCTCGTTGGCCCGGCCCCAGTTGCGCGTGATCGTGGCGTACACCTTGGTCCGCGCGCTCGCTCGGTTCACATCGGAGGCGAAGTACTTGGCGCGCAGCTGGTACTCGCCCGCGGGCGCCTTGGGCAGCACGTACATCTCCGGGCCGTAGCCCTGGGTCACGTCACGCGTGAGCCGCCCGCCGCTCAGGGTCTTGGGGTGCGAGTAGTAGCACTCCTCGCCGCTCGGCTCGATCACGTGCAGATCGACGTCGGTGTTGTCGGTGTTCCAGGTGATCGTGGCCAGGATGTCGGCCTCGGCCACCTCGACCTGCCCGCGCAGCTCGGCCGCGCGACGGGTGGCGAAGGCGGCCGCGCTCGGATCGAGCCCGGTCGCGCCCTTCCCCCGCAAGAAGCGCAGGTAGTCCTGCAGCAGGATCTCGCGGAACTCTCCGAAGCGCGCGTCCCAGTGCCCGGCGAGCCCCAGCTCGAAGTAGACGAGCGCGAGATCGTTGCGACCCGCCGATGCGAGGCTGAGCGCCATGGCCCGGTAGGTCTGCGGCTCGAACGGCCGCGCTCGCGCCACGCGGCTGAACAGCGGGTAGGCCTGCAGGGGCAAGCCCCAGGTCATCGCCTGAAACCCGATGTCGCGGGCGAGCACGCCGTCGCCCGGCTGCGCCTCCACCAAGCTGCTGAGGGCCTTGAGCGCATCGTCGGGCCCGAGCTCGCGATGGCGGCGCTCGGCCTCCGCGGTCAGCGTGTCGTACTCGGGCGTGCGCGCGGCGAGCTGCTCGAGCACCGCCTTGGGGATGCCCTCGCGGGTGTGCCGCTTGGTGTGCAGCGGAGCGCCCGGCACCTCGTAGGACGCGCGCGGGAGCGCGGCCACGAGCTCGCGCAGCTCGGGCGAGGGCTCGAGCATCACGCCGGGAATCGTGGCGAGCTTGGCGAGCTGACCAAGGAAGGCCACCTTGGGATCGCCGAGCCGCTCGGCGAGGAGCTCGAGCGCCTGCCTCACCAGCTCGGCCGCGGGCTCGGACGCCACCAGCTTCCAGTCGGCCTCGGGCACGATCCCAAAGCGATCGTAGTCCTCCTGCGAGTCGAGCATCAGCAGCGAGGTCGTGGCTCCGGTCACGCGAAAGTGGCGGGCGTAGGCGCTGGCGTGCGCCTCGGTGACCTCGAGGAAGCTCTCGAGCTGACCCACCGCGAGCTGGCCGTAGGTTCGCACGGCGAGATCGGAATCGATCACCGACGCGAGCTTCATCGTCACGTCCTTGGTGACCTCGCCCTGGGCGAGGTGGAGCACGATCGAGGCTCCCGCCGCGGGCGCACCGCGGCCGACCACCTGGAGGGTCTGGCCTTCGAACACCACGCGCGGGCGTCCGGCGATCAGTAGATCGCTCGCGCCCTCGAGCTCGATCCCGCGGATCTCCCACGGCCGCGCACCGTGGGCCTTGGCCGCGGCCGCGACCTCCGACTCGCCGACCACCGAGAACACCGCGCCGCCGCTCTCGCGCGCGAGGTGCTGGAGCATGGCATCGTCACCACCGTCCATTCCGGTCTGGTAGGCGAACAGCGCGGCCGCGCCGCCCTCGCGCAGCTGGCCCGAGATTGCATACTCGTGGGCCTCGCCCCAGGTCGAGGCGCCGTCGCTCAGGCAGAACACGTCCCACTTCGCTTCTGCGTCGGCCTTCGTGAGCCACGCGGGCTGGCTCGCCTCGCGCAGCGCCGCGCCGAGGTCCGTGGCGCCCTCGAGTGCGAGCCCGTTGGCGTACTCGAGCAGCGCCTCCACGTTCGCGGGGGTGTTGGGCACGAACGCCTCGCGAAACCACGTCGTCTCCACGTTGAAGAACACCACGCCAAAGCTCTCGATCGAGTCGCGGTTCTCGTCGAGCAAGCTGCGCAGCAGCGTGAGCCACACGTTGAAGCGATCGGGGTTGGAGCTCAGCGAGGTGTCGACCATGAACACCGCGCGCTGGCTCCCGCGCGCCTTGGCCTTGGCCGCGGGCGGGAGCGCCGGCTCCACGCGCGCCGCAAACAGTGGCCCGACGTCGGGGTCCCGGCCCGCGAGCGCGATGCCCTTGGCGTTGGCGAGGCGCACGGTCACCGTCTGGCCGCTCACATCGGAGAGGCGCAAGTAGCGACCCTTGCCGTGGCCTTCGCTCGTGGGTGTGACCGCAACGGTGACGCCCTTCGGGGTCGCGATGTCGAGATCCACGGTCGACGAGGGCAGGCCCTCGGGGATCGGGAGCTGCAGCTCGAGATCCTCGCCCACCGCGGTCAGATCCACGTCGTAGCCGACCACCACGCGATGCAGCTTGCGTGGTCCAATGGGGAAGATCCGCGCATTGAACACGCCCGAGCCGGCCCACTCCATCAGCGCCGGATCGACGCGGCGGCGCACGGTCTGTCCGTAGGCGAACGCGGCCTTCTCCTTGGGGACCATGC
>JBFIJN010000054.1:0-26112 GCA_041600735.1 Nannocystaceae bacterium | reverse complement strand
TCCATCAGCTCCAGCGCGTTGGCCTCGCGCAACATCTGGACCATCACGTAGACGGTCTCGCCGCGCCCGTTGGCCGTAGCCGCGCCGATCCGCGGCTGCACCCCCTCGACCACGCGCGCGAGCTCGGCCAGCCGCACGGGCTCGGGCTCGGGCTCGGGCTCGGACTCGGCCCCGCTCGCCCCGCGCTCGTGCGCGTCGTCGTGCCGCCGAGGCACCACCGCGATCGCGCCGAGCTCCACCGGCGTCGACGGCCAGAACACCCCGCGCAAGAGCGCCTGGCCCGGGCCCGCGGCAAGCGTGGCCCCAGCCACCGCACCGGTGCTCTGCCGCAGCAGCTCGGCCAGCCGCCCCAGGTCCACGCCCATGCGCGCGAGCACCAGCGGATCCGCGACGACGTCGAACGTGCGGCGCTCGCCGCCCCACACGTTGACCTC
The DNA here is from genome assembly GCA_041600735.1 of Nannocystaceae bacterium. Classification (GTDB taxonomy): domain Bacteria; phylum Myxococcota_A; class Polyangia; order Nannocystales; family Nannocystaceae; genus Paraliomyxa. The sequence goes on along the minus strand of JBFIJN010000054.1, from coordinate 25,678 downwards.
CACCACGCCGGGCGTCGCCCGCAGCTGCGGCGAGAGCTCCAGGCGCACCAGCTCGTAGAGCTGAGCCGGCGTGTGCTGCGACGACGACACCGACAGCTGCAGCACCTCGCCCAGGCCGCCGCTGTAGGGCGCGAGCTCGGGCGGATCCACGCCCGCCGGGAGCTCTTGCAGCGTGGTTAGACGCTCGGCGACCTGCTGACGCGCGAGCCAGGGATCCACGTCATCGGCGAACACCGCCGTGACCGAGGACAGCCCGTAGCGCGAGAGACTGCGCTGATCCTCGAGCCCGGGCAGGCCTCCGAGCGCAATCTCTACGGGGCGCGTCACGGTGCGCTCCACCTCGCTGGGCGTGAGACCGGGGGCACGCGTGAGCACCACCACCTGATTGCCGGTGATGTCGGGCAGCGCGTCGAGCTCGAGCTTGCGAGCCGCGAGCACCCCCGCGACGGCCAGCCCGAGCACCATCACCAGCACGAGCCAGCGCTGGCGCACCGACCCGCTCACCACCGCCTCGATGGCGCCCGGCTCCTCGCGATCAGTGGGCATGACCACCGGCGAGCTCCTCGGCGTCGCGACCCAGTCGCAGCACGGTGGTCACGTCGAGGGAGACGGTGTCGCCGACCTTCAAGTCGCGACTGCGGATCAGCGCCGACGCGCCGCTGCTGCGCAGCACCTGCACCTCGACCTGCTCCGGCGCAGCGTCGCTCGAGAGCCCTCGCCGCGCCACGAATGCGCGCCCCTCGTGCAGCCGCAGCGCGCCCCGGGGCACCTCGAGCAGGCCCTCGGCCTGCGCCTGCACGACCACTCGACCGCGCAGGCCATCGGCCCGCGGCTCGCCGTCCTCGGGCTCGTACCACGCGATCGTGCGCCCCAGCCCGGGCTCGATGGCGGTGGCCACCGGCTCGGGGTGCAGCGCAAAGCGGCTGCCGTCGCTGCCCACGAACTCGAGCTCGAGTCCGACGGGAAGCGGCTCGCCATGCACCACCTCGACCCGCGCCGGCGCACGACCGAGCACCGTCGCCAGCCGACCACCGGGCTCGATGACCGCACCCGGTGTGGCGTCGAGATGCGAGACCACGCCGGCGATCGGCGAGCGCAGCACCACGGTGCCCCGCCGCAGTACCTCGCCGCGCTGCCGCGGGTCGACGCCGACCGCCTTGAAGGTAGCCAGCGCCAGGCGCCGCTCGGCCGAGAGCGCGCCCAGCGATCGCTCGAGCTCGAACACATCGGCCGCCCCCACCAGCCCCTGGCCTTGCAGGTCCTCGAGGCGATCCTTGCGCCGACGATGGGTACCGATCTGATCCTCTGCGCCCGAGAGCACCGCGGCCGCCGCGAGCAGCTCTGGGACTGCCACCTCGACCATCGCCGCGCCCGCCTCCACGCGATCGCCCACCCGCACCCGCGCTTCGACTACCGTCGATCGATGCGGCACGTCGATGTGCGCGCGACCATCGGCGCGAGCCACCACCGTCGCGGGAGCCTCGAGCAGCGTGACATCGTGAGGCGATCGAACCTCGACCCACGCCGTCGACGATGACTCGGCCCCGTGGTGATGGGATGCAGGCGCGAGCTCGTCTGCGGCAGGACCGGGGCAGCCAAGCAACAGTCCAAGCCCTAGCCCCAGTCCCAGCCCCCGCGCAGGCCGCCCCGCCCTCGTGCTCACGAACCCGCCTCCACCTCGCCGTCGACGCCCGCCGCGACGAAGGCCTCGAGGTAGAGCCACGCTTCCACCCGCGCCCACACCAGCTCCGCTTCGGCCTCGACCAAGCGCCGCGAGACCGCGATGCGACGGCGCCGGGCGAGCAGCAGCTCGGGCTCGGTGCTCTCGCCGAGATCCACGGCGAGCGACTGCGCCCGCTCGAGCTCATCGAACGTGGGCAGCACTTGCTCGCGCAGGATCTCCACGCGCTCGCGTGCATGGTGCAGGTCGTGGAGCACGGTCGACAGCGCCGCCTGCAGCTCGAGCGCCCGCTGCCCGGCGCGCCCCTCCGCCTCGCGGGCCTCGGCCGCCATCTTCGCGTGGCTCCGCTGCCCGCGGTCCCCCGCGAAGTTGAGGCCCACCACCCCGAACAGCGCAATGTCGGAGGTGGCCTCGCGCTGAACCGCCACGCCCGCGTAGGCCTGGTGACCGCGACTCGCTCGTTCCTCGACCGAGACCGCCCGCAGCGCCCGCGCCCGCAGCCGCTCGAGCGCCACCGCGGGCAGTCGATCGAGCGCGGAGAAGCGTCGTCGCAGCTCCTCGTCGCTGGGCAGTGGTGGCTCGGGGTGCGGCCCCGAGGTGCGCAGCGGATGCTCTGCGTCGGCCCCCGTCTCGCGCGCGAGCACCAGCCCGAGATCGTGCACCAAGCCCGTGAGATCGGTGGCCAGCGCGTCGAGCTCCGCCGCGTCGGTGCGCGCTTCGGCCACGTCCATGCGGGTCGACACGCCCGCGGCACGGCTCGCCTCCAGGCGCTCCACGCGGGCGCGCGCGAGCGCCAGCTCTTGACGCGCGAGCGCGAGCTCGAGCTCGGCGGCGTGCAGCTGGATCCACGCATGCGCCGCGGCGAGCCGCCGCTCGAGCGCCAGCGCGCGCGTCTGCGCCTCCAGCACCTCGGTGTCGGCCGCGGCCGCAGCACGACGCTTGGGCCCGTAGCCCTCGAGGCTCCACGCTTGGGTCGCGGTGAGCTGCAGCTCGAAGCCTCGGTTCTCCTCTGGGTTCACCCGCGCGCCGGTCATCACATTGAGCTGCGGCCCGTACACCACCCGCGGGATTCCACGATCGAGCGCCCGCTTCACCTCGCCCGCGGCCTCGAGGCCCTCGAGCTCCGGCGTGCTCGCGCTGTGCCCCAGCGCCTGTTCGAACGCGATCGCAGGCCCGGCCTTGGTCCCATGCACGTGCTCGGTGGGTCCGGGCGCTGCCCACAGCATGCCGACCAACGCGAAGCTCCCCCATGAACCAGGCATGTCGATCTCATCGCACATCCCCTCCACCGCTGTTTGAGACCAACCTAAGAGCTTTCTTAGTCGCCGCGAGCGCCAGCCCATGCGGGCGTTGACACCCGCGAGGACCGACCGCTAGCGTGCCCAGTGAGCCCGCCGCCGAGGGTCGTGATGCCCCGTCCCCTTCGCCTCGTGAACTTGCTGTGGCTGCTCGTGAGCTGTCGAGCGGCCGCGCCCACGCAGCCGCAGCCGCAGCCGCAGCCGCAGACCACGGCCAGCCCCAAGGGCTCGCCCACCCCGACGCGCTCCGCCACGGCCGAGCCGCCCGACGCCACCGAGCCCGCGGCTGGCTTGCCCCACACCTGCGAGCTCGAGCTCGAGCTGCTGGTACCGAGCCGCGCCCAGGGCCACGGCACCTCCGACACCAGCCCCGACGCGGCCAAGGAAAGCGCGTGGACTCAGGCCTGCGCAGAGCTGCGCAAGTCGGCCGACCTCGACTGCCAAGACGACCGCTACGTCGGCATCATCTCGCAGAAATCCAGCACTCTGCGCTCCGTGCGGAACACCGGCGTCGCGCAGAGCCACTTCGAGTTCGAGCTGGTGCTGGGCGCTCGACGCACCGCCAAGGGCTTCGGCGACGCGGTCGAAGATCGAAAAGAAGCCTGCCATCGCGCCAAGCAGCACGCGTGCATGCAGCTCGTGGGCGGCCCCTGCCCCGACAAGGGCGTGCGCGTGATCGCGGTCGACGGCAAGCCCCCGCGGCCCGCGACCGTCGAGCCCTCCGCCGGCAGCCCGCCCACGCGCCCGACCATTTGACCGCGCGCCCGTTCGACCGCGCGCCCATTCGACCGCGCCCATTCGACCGCGCCCATTCGACCCGCGCCCATTCGACCACGCCCATTCGACCCGCGCCCGCGCTCTGCTATGGTCCCGCGCCATGCGAATCGCCCCTGCGCTCGCCCGCTTCGCCCTTGCTTGCTCGCTCGTGACCGCGATCGGTTGCACCGGGAAGCAGGGCAACCCCAGCTCCGACCAAGCACCCAAGGCCAAGGCCAAGGCCAAGCCCGTCGCCCACGAGCCCGGCGGCAGCGCGGCCCTGCTCGATCCCTCGCTCGCCACGGCGACCGCCCCCGACGTGTTCAGGGTGCGGCTCGAGACGACCAAGGGTGACGTGGTGCTCGAGCTGCGCCGCGCCTGGGCGCCGCTGGGTACCGATCGCTTCTACAACATGGTGCAGTCCGGGTTCTTCGAGAACGTCGCGTTCTTCCGCGCCATCGATGGCTTCATGGTGCAGTTCGGCATGAGCGGCGTGCCCTCGGTGCAGCAGGCCTGGAACGCCTACCCGATCCAGGACGACCCTCCGACGCAGTCCAACAAGCGCGGGTACATCACCTTCGCCAAGAAGGGCACGCCCAACTCGCGCACCACCCAGGTGTTCATCAATTACAAGGACAACACCATGCTCGACTCGATGGGCTTCGCCCCGTTCGGCGAGGTGGTCGAGGGCATGGACGTCGTCGACAGTCTCTACAAGGGCTACGGCGAGGGCGCGCCCAAGGGCAAGGGCCCCAACCAAATGCTGCTCGAGCGCGAGGGCAACGCGTACCTCGAGCGCGACTTCCCCGAGCTCGACTACGTGAAGAACGCCGCCATCCTCGAGTAGCGAGCCGCCATGCGTGCCGCCCCGCGAGTCACCATCGTCCTGGCCGCGCTCACGCTGAGCGCAGGGCTCGGCGGCTGCCGCTCCGAGCCCACGCCCCCGACGGCCCCCAGCCACGAAGACGAGCAAGAGATCCGCGCCGTGCTCGAGCGCCAGAAGCAAGCCTGGAATCGCGGCGACATCGAGGCGTTCATGGACGGCTACCACCGCAGTCCCACGATCGTGTTCACCTCGGGCGCCAAGATCCGCCGCGGCTGGGACGAGACGCTCGCCAGCTACCAAGCGAAGTACGTGAGCGGCAACGCGATGGGCCACCTCGAGTTCACCGAGGTCGAGCTCCAGCCCATCGGCGCCCACGGAGCGGTCGCCCTCGGCCACTGGGCGCTCACCGAGACCCCCAAGGCCAGCGACGGCGTGTTCTCGCTGGTGTTCGCGAAGATCGATGGGCGCTGGGTGATCGTGCACGACCACACTTCGGCCACGGCGCCGTAAGGCCCGCGGAGCTCCGCGGTAGACACGCGGAGGGGTTCCGGGCATCGTGAAGGAGCCATGGAATCGCGAAGAGACCGGTTTCGGCGCCAGCTCGCGAGGCTGGCGGGCACCGGGAGCCCCCGAGAAGCGATCGATGCGGGCTTGTATGTACCGCGACCGGCCTCGGGAAACCGTCTCGCGCAACGGATCGACCTACAACCCAATGCGACGCGTGTGCTCGCAGGGCCGATCGGAAACGGTAAGTCGACCGAGCTGGTCGTGCTTGCCGAAGCCCTCAACGGCCTTCCGGATGTGTGGGCGGCGGTCGTGGACGTCAGCCTGGTTCATGACTTGAGCGACTTGCAGGAGGGTTCTCTCGTTGCCGCCGCAGGCGTCTATCTGCAAGATGAGCACAAGCTGGACAATGGCGCGTTTCGGAGGCTGAGGGAGGTCGCCTACGGAGCAACCAATTCTCTGAAGCAATTGCTCAAGCTGTCCCTCTCTACCGTGTCCCTCTCTACCGAAGGAGATGGCAGGCCCAGCCGCGGCCTGCTTCAGGAACCCGACAATCGGGCCGGCTCCGCGCAAGCCCTTGCCCCGCTCCTGCTCGACGCCATCAACGAGACCCAGGAGGCAAAGGGCCTTCATCCCGTGTTGCTGTTCGATTCCCTCGACCGCGCTCGAGATCCTTCTGGTTTTCGCACGGTGCTCGAGCACGACGCCCGCGCATTGGTCGATCACGGCTTCGGAGTAGTCCTTACCGCTCCGGTCAGCGTGCTCTGGTCCGATTCGGGCGAGCTCCGGGCCCTGACCGAGACTTGGGAGACTCTGCCCTATGAGGACCCACTCAAGAACGCAGAGGCCGTCGAGTTCCTGATCGAGATCCTTCGACGGCGAGCGGATCTCCAGACCCTGCCCGAGGCCACTTGGCTGCCGCTGGTCGAAGCCTCGGGTGGCGTGCTGCGCGACCTCATCGAGCTCGCCCGTAGTGCCGTCGAAGAGGCATACCTCGCCGGGCGCGACGCCGTCGGTCCCCAAGAGGTCGACGCCGCGATCGCCCACTTCGCGCGAGCGCTCGCGCTCGGTCTCGATGGAGCCGCGATCTCCACCCTGATCTCCGTGCAGGCCACGCAGCAAGTTCGCGTCTTCGACGAGCCAACCCTCCGCCTGCTCAAGAACCGGCAGATCCTCGAGCACCGCGACGCCTCCGGCTCGTACTTCGAGCCCCACCCGGCGCTCGGCTCCATGTTGCAGCGCTGGGCCAAGGCCTCGTGAGCCACGAGACGACGATGTTGATCCCCAGCGTCTCCCTGCGCCTGCTCGAGTCCACAGGGGGTCCGGCTTGGTACCTCATCACCGTGCCCGAGGGGACGGAACACGGGGTCGCAGCGGAGCTCCACGCAGAGATCGTCGCCCAAGGAGGCTCCGCCTGCGTATGGCCAGGGCACGAGCTCGGCTCGGCTCCCGTGACCATCATGGTGATTGCCGGAGACGCGGTCTCGAAGCTGCCTGCATACCTCGACACCCACCGCAGCACGCTCGCCAATTGGGGGGTTCTCGCGTTCGTCATCGAGCACGACGCGGCGGGTCGCTTCCTCCACGATGCACCGCATGTCGCCAGCTTCGTGGGCGGCCGAGTCATTGCAACCACGGCGGAAGACGATGACGCCCCGCCCGAGTACGTCGCTCGCCGCTTGAATTCGTTGCGTGAGGCTTATGGCATGACCGACGCCCAGGCTCGCGAGGCTTTCGAATCGGGGCGGCACGCCGATGACATCTACTTCCTCGAGTGGATGGTCTTGCTCGAGGGCGCACGGAGCGGTGGCTAGGGATGACGGTCGGTCCACTGGCGAGCCTGCAGCGCCGCATCACCGCAGCTGACACGCTCATCCTCGCGGGCGTGCGCGACGCCAAGACCCTCAAGCGATCCCTGCGGTCCAGGCTGGCCGCTGCATTTCGCGAGGGTAGGCTCGCAAGCGACGGCAGCAACCTCGTCTGGCACGAAGACAAGCTCGTCCCCCTGCCGGGCGGACGTCGAGAGCGAGTCGTTGCCGTCATCGGAGGCATCGAGATCAACCGCAAGCGCGACCCCAGCCTCGCGCACTTCCTGCGATCAGACGGTGCCTGGTTCGATTTTCACATCGACCTTCGACCGCATGACGGTACGCACCAACAGCACCGCGGTGACCTGGAGTTAGTGGGCTACGGCTACGAGATCCGCTTCCCCGAGGTGCTCGGATGCAGCGTGCCGTGGCTCCGTTTCGATCTCAATCACCCAGCGCACGACAACGAGCTCCGCGACGTGCGGGCGCACTTCCACCCGGGCGACGACGACCTCCAGGCTCCCTCGGCCGTGCTCCACCCCGAAGAGGCGCTCGAGCTGCTGCTCTGTGATCTACTGCGCTTGCCCGACAAGCGCCGCCGCTCCACGGCGGCACTCTGACCCCGCTCGCGCGCCGCTTCACCCCGCGCCCGTGGCCGCGATCGCGGGGGCTCCGCCCAGCATCCACCCCAGCGCCTCGGTCATGCGCGCGCGGGCGTCCTCCTCGATGATCTCGCCGTGCGCCATGATCACGCGCTCGAAGTCCCACGCGAGGATCCTCTGCGCGCTCGCGGCCGCGGCCGCGCGGTCCTTCGTGAGCGTGCGCAGCAGTCGGCTCTGCGCCAGCCGCTTGTGCACGCCCGCCATGCGGAACACCAACCCCGAGATCCAACCCCGGTACTCGAGGATGTTGAACACGAGATCGGTGACGAGGAGCGACTTGCTGGCGCGGTGGAAGAACACGACCTCGTCGAGGCCTGGCGCGCCCGCGATGCGGTGCTGATCGAAGTCGGCGGCCCAGGCGGCGGGCGGGGTGTCGCCGAGCGGCTGGTGCCCGGCGAGCGCGGGGCGCTTGGTCGCGAGCTTCGGTACGATCCAGCCGCGCGCGCCGCCGAAGCGCTCGAGCGCGGCGGTGAAGTGCAGGTGATGCAGAGCGTTGGGCGCGACCACGCACGCCACCTCGCCGAGCGCCGTGATCTGGGCGGCCAGCGCGTCATCGATGGGGATCGGCGACCACAGCCACAGGCCCCCGTCGGCCAGCCGCGCGACCACCATGCGCCCGCGAAAGTGCACCCGCGGGGGGATGAAGAGATCGAACTGGTCCTGCCAAAGACCGTCTGCGATGGGCTCCAACATGGTGCTTGCTCCTGATGGTGGATATAGTCAATCATGCTTTACCAATTAGTCAAGCTTCCTTGACCATGCCGAAGCCGACCTCCGCCAAGGACTTCTCGAGCGAGCTCGAGCGCGCCAAGCGAGCCAGCATGTCACAGCTGTTGATGCGCTGCGCCCGGCTCGTCAACGAGCGCGGCCTGGTCCGGGCCCGCGAGCGCTTCGGCGTGCCCGTGCGTGCAGCCCACACCACCTTGTTCCCCCACATCGACCTCGAAGGCACGCGGCTCACCGAGCTCGCGCGCCGCGTGGGCACCAGCAAGCAGGCGGTGGGTCCGCTGGTCGACGAGCTCGAGGAGATGGGCGTGCTCTGCCGCGAGCCGGATCCCCACGATCGCCGGGCCAAGCGCGTGTGCTTCACCGCCGCCGGCCAACGCTCGTTGCTCGACGGTCTCGCGGTGCTCGGCGAGCTCGAGCGCGAGCTCGAGCAACGGCTGGGCCCCCGCGGCATGCGAGAGCTCCACCGCCGCCTGCTCGAGCTGCTCGACGTGCTCGAGGGCGAGCCCGAGGCGCCCCCGTGATCGTCACATGTTCACTTCGTGGGCGCGAAATCCCGTGACGTCGTGGGCGCGCTCGAGCGCCCCTTGCACGAAGCCCTTGTCGCGATCCGCGACCGCCACGAGCCGCACGTTGGGATCATCGGGCACGCCGTCGAATCCAACCGCGCGCGCCTCGGCCGGGGTCATCACCTGCGCCCCCGTCTCGCCGAGCAGCTCCGCGCTCAGGAACTCGTCGCTGCTGCGGCCAGGCACCAGGTGGACCTCGAAGACGATGATCATCCCCCCCAGCATGGCGCCCTCCCGCGCGCGGGACAAGCACCTCGGTCGGAGGCGGTCGGGCCCGTGGTATCGTCACCCCAAGTGGACGACTTCGAGCTGCTGGACCGCTGGCGCAGCGGCGACACGACCGCGGGGAACCAGCTCCTCAAGCGCCACTTCGACGCCCTCTATCGCTTCTTCACCAACAAGGTGCCCGACCACGCGGACGATCTCATCCAGGCCACCATGATGGCCTGCGTGCGCGGGCGCGACTCGTTCCGCAAGGAGTGCGGCTTCCGCTCGTTCGTGTTCGTCGTGGCGCGCCACGAGCTCTACCGCCACATTCGCAATCACCACCGCAGTCGCGAGGTGTTCGACCCCTCGCTGGTATCGGTGGCCGACCTCGGCCCCTCGCCCAGCAGCGCGCTCGCTCGCCACAAGGAGCAGCGGCTGCTGCTGTCGGCCCTGCGTCGCATCCCGCTCGACCTACAGATCGTGCTCGAGCTGCACTACTGGGAGGGGCTCAGCACCAACGAGCTGGCCGAGGCGATGGAGATCCCGCAGGGCACGGTCAAGAGCCGCCTGCGGCGCGGACGCGAGGCGCTCGAGCGGGAGATGGCCGCGATCGCAACCTCCCCGCAAGATCTCCGCAGCACCCTCGGCAACCTCGATCACTGGGTCGCAGGCATCCGCGACAACTTGTGTGGGCCCGACGACCCCTGATTTGCTACCGTCGGCCATGCTCATCGCGTGCCCAGAATGTGCACACGAGGTCTCGGACCGCGCGCCGGCCTGCCCCAAGTGTGGCTTCCCGATCAGCGAGCACATGGCCGAGCAACGTGCCCAAGAAGCCGACCTGCAGGAGCGACGCACCCGCGAGCGCACCGAGGACAGTACCGACTGCGCGCCGTGCAAGGGCCGCGGGTTCATCATGCTCGAGACGGTCGACGAGCTCGGCGCCAAACACCCCGCGTTCACGTGGTGTGGGGCCTGCCACGAGAGCGGGCGGCTCCCCGTGGTGCGAAGCAGCGGCGGGTTCTGGGCGGTGGCCATCGATCACGTCGAGGCATTCGTGGGCGGCGAGCTCGGCCCCGACTCGCCGCACGTGACCGCGCTGGGGAGCGAACCGCCGCCGCCGCCCAGCTACCCACCGGCGGGCTCGAGCAAGACCTAGTACGGTCACCAAGGTCGACGGCCGATGCGCCTCGGCGCAGGACCTAGAGCGAGCTCGACACCTTCGCTGCCAGGGAAGCCATTACGCGCCCTCGGAGCACACGGCGGCGGCTCGCCTTCGGCCAGTGCGGGGCTCGCCCTCCGAACACCGTTTCGGTTGGTTGAAATGGAGTTCGGTCCGAACGCGAGCCGACCTCGGTCGAGGAGAGCCGCGAGCTGTCGACCGATCGGTTCGTCCACGAGGTCAGCGCCGCGGTCGCCAACCCACTCCAGTGTAGACCGCGCACGGCCAGGCCTGGTCTACGTGGGTCCACCCTCGAAGGGCGCCAAGCCGCTGAGCCGGGGTGCACGAGCCGAGCGTTCGAGGCGAAGACCGAGCGGCGAGGTGCTATCGTAACCGCCGAGCCAAGGCCGGCACTGCACCGCCAGCTTCGCCTCGCTCCGCCGCGCGCATCTTGATGGGCAGGCGCACGTGCTGTAACCAAACCTCGAGACCCCCTCGCGACCGCATTCGGTACGCTCCATGAGCCAGACCAGCAAAGCCCTTCACCCGCCCGCGGATCCCCTCATCGGCCACGCGTTGGGGGGCAAGTACGAGATCAAGCGCCTCATCGGTCGTGGCGGCGTGGGGCTCGTCTATCTCGCCGACGAGCTCGAGCTCGATCGACAGGTGGTCGTCAAGCTGCTCGCGCCCAACTGGGCCGATGATGACGAGGCGCTGGCCCGCTTCGAGCGCGAGGCTCGACGCCTCAGCGGGCTCAAGCACCCCAACATCGTCACCATGCTCGACTTCGGCAAGGAAGGCCGCCGCGCCTTCCTCGTCATGGAGTATCTGCAGGGCGAGCCGCTGTCGGAGTACGTCGAGCGCCAGGGTCGGCTCACGCTCGAGGACTTCGTGCCGATCGCGGCCCAGATCCTCAAGGGCATCGGCCACACCCACTCGCGCGAGATGATGGTGCGGGACATCAAGCCCGCCAACATCATGCTGTGCGTCCGCAAGGGCCGCGCCAACTTCGTCAAGATCCTCGACTTCGGTCTGGCCAAGCTCACCAAGGGCGAGCAGGCGATCACCGAAGAGCACGTGATGGGCACGGTCGGCTATCTCTCGCCCGAGCAGATCCGCGGCGACGAGATCGATCTCCGCGTCGACGTCTACGCGCTCGGGGTCCTCTTCTATTACATGTTGAGCGGCCACCTGCCGTTCGAGGGCGACAACAACGCGACCGTCTTCTACAAGACGATCAACGAGCCCCCGCGCCGGCTCGACCTGCTGCTGCCCGAGGGGCACGACATCCCCGCGGGCCTCATCGATCTGGTCCATGCGTGCCTCGAGAAGGACCGCGAGGATCGCCCCTCCAACGCCGACGAGATCGTCGAGGGGCTCATCGACGTGGTGCCCGCCGCCATGTTCCGACTGCCGCGCGCCGAGACGGCGCGGCATGGCGTGCCCACCCCGATGCCCCCCGGTCACGGCAACACGGGCATGATGGAGCTGCTCGGGACCGAGGTGAGCCCGAGCTCCCGCCACTCGGTCGACTCGGGGCTTCATGTCGCCGCGCTCGGCGGTGCCGCGGCCGCGAACACCACCGGCCAGGTCACCCAGGTCGAGAGCGGCCCCATCCCCATGCAGACGGGCGCCCACACGGGGGCCCACGCGGGGATGCAGGGCTTCGCCGGCCGCAGCTCCATGGTGTTGGTGGGCGGTGCGCTGCTCGCCGTGCTCGTGGGCGGCCTCGGGGTGTGGGTGATGATGGACAAGGGTGGCCCGTCGGACGTCGCGGGCGTCGCGGCCCCTGCCGCCTCCTCCCAGGGCGCGGCCGTGGCGGGTCCTGCTCCGGCCGCGGAGATCGACCCCAAGGTGGTCGAGGCGGGGATGGCCGCGGCCGATCGCCTGATCCAAGCGGGCCAGTTCGACGAGGCCACCGCAAAGCTCGACGAGATCCGTGGGCTGACCCAGGCGCTGCCCACCTTGGCCGGCCGCATCGAGCGTGCCGACCAGAAGATCGCCATCGGTCGGCTGATGGCCGCCGGCAGCAAGCTCGAAGAAGACGACAAGCGCGACGCGGCCACCGAGGCCTATCGCGACGCGCTCGAGCTCGACCCCTCGTATCTGCCAGCACGCGAGGCCCTCGCGCGGCTCGACGTCGATACCGGTCCATTGCCTCCAGGGGATCAAGCCGTGGTCTTTGGCCAGGTCAAGATCGACTCGAAGCCAAGCGGCGCCAAGATCTATGTCGACGGCAACCCGGCCGGCACCACCCCCTTCGAGGGCAAGCTCCGCACGGGGGACCACGAGGTGCGGATCGTTGCCCGTGGCTACTTCGTCTACAACGAGAGCTACAGCGTAAACGCCCAGGACAACGTTCCTCTGCGAGTGAACCTCAAGGGCCGCGGCCGCGGGGGCAAGCCGGGCAAGGACGACGACACCGAGGTCGAGGCCCCGCCCGTCTCCAAGCCCGAGCCCAAGACCGACTCGAGCAAGGCGAGCAGCGGCAAGTCCAACCCGTTCCTGCCCACCACGAAGGGCGACGCCTCCAAGCCCGCCGAGGAAGAAAAGAAGAAGCCCTCCGGCAGCCCGTTCCTGTCCACGAAGGACTGAATGAGGCTAGAGTCTCGCGAGTTGCCCAATGTCCGATCACGTTAGCTGGTCCTTCCCTCGCTCCCTCGTGTGCTCCTCGCTGGCCGTGGCCCTCGCGGCTGCGCCAAGCCTGCCGGTGTGGGCCGCCGCGCAAGCGACTCTCGCGCCTAGCGACGGCGACGTGGACGCGAGCGACCCCGAGGCGCTGAGCGCCGCCGCGGTCGAGCGCTTCCAGGCCAAGGACTACGACGCTGCGGCCGCGCTGTTCGAGAAGGCCTACGAGGCCGATCCGCAGCCCAACTACCTGTTCAACATCGGGCGCGTCTACGAGGAGAAGGGCGATCTCAAGAACGCGGTGGTCTACTACCAGCGCTTCGTGGGGCAGTCCGGCGTCGATCTCGAGTCGCGGCAGACGGCCACCGAGCGCCTCAAGATCCTGCGCGAGGCCATCGCCCAGATGGCCGAAGAGGAGGCCCCGCCCAAGGAGCAGACGCCGCCCAAGGAGGAAACGACCCCCAAGCCCGAGGTCGACGACACGGTCACCGACCAGGGCGATGCAGACTCGGCCCGGCGCACGCGGGCGATCCGCATCACGGGCTACAGCCTGATGGGGGCCGGCGGAGCGGGCCTCATCATCGGGGCCGTCTTCGGGGGCCTCGCATCCGGCACCGTGAAGGAAGCCGACGCCGACCCCTTCGTCGATCGCAAGGCCGCATTCCGCGACCGCGCCCGCACTCAGGCCCGCGTGGCCGACGCGATGTTCATCACCGGAGGCGTGCTCGCAGCCGCGGGCTTGGTGCTCGTGCTGTCCACGCTGGGGCGCAAGAAGGCCGGCAAGAGCGACGTGAGCCGCCGAACCGTGTGGTCTCCCGTGATCGGGCCGCAGCAGGTAGGCCTCGGGCTCGCGCACCAGTTCTGACCAAGGCCGTCCCGTTGCTCCACGCGACCCGCCCGACCGCCGCCGCAGCATCACGGCCCATTGCGATACCCTTGCACATACACGCCCGCTACTCACGCCGGGCGGCTGGATTGAAGCCATGACCACGCACAATCACTCTTCGGTTTCGACCCGCCTCGCTCGGCGTGCAGCTTTGGGCCTCGCGCTCGGGCTACCGCTCGGTGCCGCGTGCAGTCTCGCGCTCGACCTCGACCCCAACACCCCGTGCACCAGCGACAGCGAGTGCATGTACACGACCGGCCAGGGGAGCTGCGTCGGTGGCTTCTGCCGCCCCGACAGCCCCAGCCAGGACACGGGCGATTCCACCACCGCTCCGGGCACGACCGACGCCGAGTCGACCACCATCGCCGTCGATAGCACCAGCAGCACGGGCACCGACACCACGGCCGACGAGTCCACCACCGGCCCCGTGGGCTGCGCCGTCAACTCCGACTGCAACGACGACCAGCGCTGCAGCACCAGCGGCGCGTGCGTGAACCTCCTGTCCCCCCAGTGCGACATCTTGCAGTGGCCCGACAGCGGCCGCGACAACGTCGTGTTCCTGGGCTCGATCATGTCCACCAGCGGCATCTTCGCCAACCTGGTGCAGCCGCTCGAGAACGCATTCCAGCTCGCGGTCGAGGACTTCAACGACACCGCCTCCCTGCAGAGCGGTGCCAAGATCGCCTGGGTGGGCTGCGATGCCACCGCAGGCGTCGCCGCGGCCCAGAGCGCGGCCGAGCACCTGCGCGACAACGTCGAGGCGCCGGCCATCGTGGGTCCGATCTTCTCCGAGCAAGCGCGCCAGATCGCCGAGGAGGTCACCGTCCCCGCCGGGATGTTCGTGATCAGCCCGACCACCAGCGCGCCCTCGCTCTCCAACTTCGACGACGACAACCTGCTGTGGCGGGTGACTCCCAACGACGTGTTCCAGGGCAACGCGCTCGACGATCGCTTCCTGGTCGATCTCTCGCCGACGCCCCAGCGCCTGCTCGTGCTCAACAAGGACGACGCCTACGGCAACGAGCTGCGCGACCTCATCTCCGCCCAGCTCGTCACCGGCATTCCCAACGTGTACTTCGCCTCGTACCCGGGGCCCGAGACCTTCGCCACCCAGGAGGACCTGCTCAACTCCTACGGTGGCGTGCTCGGCATCGCGATGGGCCAGCCGGGCATCGCCCAGACGGCGGGCGCCTACAACAGCCCCGACGACCACTACACCCACGTGCTCATCCTCGGCACGTCCGAGGCCGAGGCGTTCATCGTCAACTACCTCGGAATCTGGGCCACGAACTACAACTTCGCGCCGTTCCCCCTCATCACCACCAGCCACGGCGCGGTGCCGGCGTTGCCGTCCATCGTCGCCAACGTGGGGATCACGCCCGGCACCGAGGCGCTGGCGCCCTTGCGCCCCATGCTGTTCGCGGCGGTGCGCGGCACCTCGCCCAACATCTTCGACCTCAACAACTTCACCGCGTTCAACATCCGCTATCGCATCCGCTTCAACGACCAAGACGCGATCACCAGCTCCTCGCTCGGCTACGACGCCGCCATGGCGACCATGTTCTCGATGGTCACCGTGCCCTCCGACACCGAGGTGACCGGGGCAGCGATCGCCGCGGGCATGGCCAGCCTCAACGATCCCGCGGGCACCTTCATCTCGTTCGGCGTGACCCCGGCGGTGTTCATCCAAGACGCTCGCAATGCGCTCGCGGCCGGCAACACCGTCGATCTGCAGGGGGTCAGCGGAGCGCTCGACTGGGATCCCGACAATGGTGAGATCCGAGCCGACGTGCTGGGCTGGCGCCTCGGCGGCTCCCCCGACGCGCCCGTGCTCGACCCCTATTGCCTCTATCTGCTCGACCCCGAGCCCGCCACCGATGGCATCTGGCTCAACGTCACCGGTGCCCCCATGCCGCCCTGCGGCTAGCCAGTCCGTCGCGACCAATCCTCGCGGGGCGCCCGTGGGGCCACGATCTCCAACGATCGGCGGCTCCGCGCCCATCGATCCCGTAGACTCGACGCATGCGATTGGGCTACGGAAGATCTTGGGGCAAATCTTGGCGCGAGGGCTACGAGCCACGGGACGGGCTCGGACGGTGGGCGTTGATGGGGCTCCTGGCCGTTGCATGCGCCGACGATGCGGGCGTGGCCGGCGACGGCGGAGCCAGCAGCACGACCGCGGCGGAGAGCACCGGCACCACGATGTCGGCCGACATCACCACCGCCGGTGATCAAGGCGACAGCAGCGGCAATGCCGAGAGCACCAGCACGGGGGAGCCCGTCACCGAGGTGCGCTTTGGCGGGGTCATCGAAGACTTCTTCGCCATGGCACCGATCCCCGACGCACAGATCTCGGTGCTCAACCTGCCTGGCTTCGAAACGGTCAGTGATGCCGACGGCCTCTGGGAAGTCCCCGGGCTGCCGGTCGACACCATCGATCGCTTCGTGGTGGCCGACAGCGAGAACTACTGGGGCGCCGTCGTGCCGTTCCAGACCGCGCAGCAAGACGTCGACGAGTTCGAGCTCTCGCAGGTATCGCTCGAGGTGATCGACATCCAGATCATGGCGCTGCAGCAGCAGGATCCCACGGTCATGGTGGAGGACGGCACCGCCGTGTTCTTGGTGGCGCTCGAGCAGAACACCGCCACCGGAGCCGTCGTCACGGTCGACCCGCCGCGCGACCCCGACACCTTCTATGCCCCCAATTCCGCGGGGCAGCCGATCCTGGGATCGAACGAGATCCTGTGGGGCATCTACCCGGTGGCGGTGTTCTTCAACCTGCCCCCCGGGCCCGAGGGCACCTACGAAATCTCCGTGACCCACCCCGAACGCAAGTGCACGGTGGAGGACTCGCAGCCCCCCACGTTCGCGCGGCACATCAACCTCATTCGGGTGGACTGTCCGCCGCCGGCCTGACGACCGGAGGCGTGGAGCCGCCCTCGGAGCGGCTCTACGCCTCATTGCAGGGGGCAACGCGGGAATTCTGAGGAAACTTGCATGAAGGGCGGGGTGGAGTCGAAAATGCGGACCCTCGCGCCATGGCTCGCCGCCACCACGACGACCCACGGGACGACGACGAGCCCCAGCTCGACGCGTCCGACGATAGCACCCTGAAGGCCTCCGCCGACGCGGATGACCTCGATGCGGGCCGCGCTGTCGACGATGACGACGACGCAGACGCCGACGACGGCGAACATGTCGACGACCGCCTCGATGCGGACGACGACGACGACGACGACGACGACGACGCGGACGACGACGCGGACGACGACGACGACGACGCGGACGACGACGACGCAGACGACGACGTGCCCGTGCGGCGAGCGCCCGCCGCTTCGCCGCGACGGCAGCTCGGCGCGTCGCTGCTCACGTTGGGCGGTGGGGTGTGGGCCATTGCGGCCGCGCTGCACTGCGGGGCGCCGGAGCCTGGTCCTGCGCTCAGCGTCTCGCCCGATGCCGTGCCCGCCTCTCCGGGATTCTCCGCGACCCCCGACGAGGAGCCGGCGCTCGCCGAAGATCCCGCCGAGCCCTCCGACGACGCGCCCGTGCCTTCACCCGAGCCCGTCTCGGCCGACGCCGACATGGCCGACGATCTCGCCGATGCCGGTCCGCTCCCGCCCGACCCGCTCCCCGAGGGCTGGGCGACCGACCTCATCCCGCCCAAGAAGGTGACCTACACGATCCGCCACGGCGGCTCGATCAAGAACGTCGCCAACCTGTTCAAGATCTTCCACCACGAGATCACCGCGCTCAACCCCGGCTTCACCCTCGACCAGGAGCTACCGCCCAACTCCAAGGTCGTGGTGTACATCGAAGAGGCCGGGGTCTCGAGCGAGTCGGTGGGCGGCCCGAGCTCCGGCTCCCTCGAGGGCGCCGTGCCGATGGTCGAGGGCCCGGGTCGCGTGCTGAAGATGATCCCCTGGAAATCGTGGGGCACGGCGCACACGGTGGCGTTGATCGATCAGGTGCTGCGCCGCTGGGCGCTACGCCAGGGCGCGCAGCCGGTGCTCGTGGGCAACATGGCCGCGCGCGGCGGCGGAAAGCTCGAGCCCCACAGCACCCACCAGAGCGGGCGCGACGTGGACATCGGCTACATCCAGAAGCTACCCGACGGCGAGGAGCTCAACTGGCGCGAGATGAATGCCACCAACCTCGATGCGGCCGAGACGTGGGAGCTGCTCAAGCTGCTGCGCTCGACCGGCCAGATCGAGGTGATCTTCATCGACAGCTCGCTGCAGAAGCTGCTGTACGACCACGCGGTGAAGCACGGCACCGTGCCCAAGGCCGAGCTGCCCCGCTGGCTCGAGTACCCGCGCTCGCCCCCGCAGCGGCGTGCGTTGGTGCAGCACGTGGCCGGCCATGTCGATCACATCCACGTGCGCTTTGCCTGCCAGTCCCACGAGACGCGCTGCCAGTCGCGTGAGCGCTGAGCCTCGCGACTCGTCCCCGACCCCCTCGCACTACGGCGTACGTGCTTCCCAGCGCTCGCGCAGCGCGGCGGCGTAGCGCTCGGTCTCGCGGGGCAGCGGCTCGCCTCGCTCCCAGGCCGCCAGCACCTTGGCCCCGCCGTTGTACGCAATGGCCACGCGATGCACGGCCGCACCATCGAGCGAGTCGGCCGCGAGCCCAACGCCAAGCTCGCTGCCGAGCGCGGCAAGGTGCGCACAGCCAAGCTCGAGGTTGCGGGCCGGATCGAGCAGCTCGACGTCGGTGGGCGCAGGCTCGCCGCGAGCCTGCGCCACCTTGGCCGCGGTCGCGGGCATCAGCTGCATGAGACCACGCGCGCCCGCGGAGCTCACCGCCGTGGGCTCCCCGTTGGACTCGAGCCAGATCACCAAGGCCACGAGCTCCGGTGCGACGGCGTGGCGCTCGGCGACGCGCACGATTTCGGGCCACCACGCGCGCACGGACGGGGGTAGCGCGGCGAGCGAGGCGGTGGGTTCGGCCGCCGGGGACTGCGCCGGATCCCTTGGCGCCGCGTCGGCCGAGGGGCCTGCTTTGGTTGAGCCATCCGGGCCCATGGGTTCGTTGTCGGCGGTGGCCGTGGCGCAGCCTACGATGGCCACCAAACCCGCCCATACGAGTGTTCTCGTGCTCATCTCGCTAATATACGAAGAGCTTCGTATTAATCAACGAATTTCTTCGTAGTTAGGTTCGAATCTGCGCCGCTCGACTTCGACCCAAGGCCCAAGTTGGGGGATACACTTGCGATTCGATGGCGGAGCCCAAGGTGCGGCCTGGAATCGGTGGCGCGGTCGAGCTCGCATTGTTGATCCTCTGCGGCTCCGGCTGTGTGGTCGAAGGCAGCTTTGGCGCAGCGTGGTCGGAAACCGAGGTCGGAACCGTCACGTCGACGTCGTCGAGTGATGGCGATGCGCAGTCCAGCGACATCGGGGCCGCGACGACGGGCGGTGAGGAATCGAGCAGCGGATCGAGCGGCGAGGTCACCGACCCTCCGGTGTACGAGCCCGCGCGCTACCCCGGCTCGCGCACGCACTCTCCCATCACGCCGTACGTGGCCGATCGCATGCGAGAAATCGCGCTGCTCGGGCCCGACAAGGTAGGCGACGTGTTCATGAAGGCCGGGGCCTCGAGCACGGTCAGCCACAACACTCTGTTCTGCTTCGCCGACGGTCCGATGGATCTCGGTGACTACCAGCCACTCCAGGTTCCGCTCGACTTCCACCTCGCGGGGGATGCTGCCGGCGCGACCCCATTCAATCGCGTCACCGAGGCTGCGCTGGTCGGGCGTCACGCCGGCTGGGCGATCTCGGGCAACCCCTCCCCCATCGACGTCGAGGTCGACATGCTGTCGCCGCGCGTGGCCCTGGTGCACTTCGGCGCCAACGACATGGGCTGGGGCGACACCTACGGCGACGCGCTCCTCTACTACCACTCCAACATGATGCTGCTGGTCGACGGGCTGCTCGACCAGGGGGTCGTGCCCGTGCTGTTCGGCATCACCCGACGGGGCGACTACGCCTCGGCGCAGCGCTGGGTCGATACCTGGAATGCCACGACCCGCGCCATCGCCCAGGCGCGGCAGATCCCCTACGTAGACCTCTACAACGCGATCGACTGGCTCCCCGGCCACGGGCTCGCAGGCGACGGGCTGCACCTCGAGGCCTACTCCGGCGGGGCGTGCATCCTCGACGAAGAAGGGCTGCAGCACGGCTACAACCTTCGCAACCTCGTCGCGCTCGAGCTGCTGGAGCGCACGGTCGCCGTGCTCGAGGACCAGGTGGTGGGCCTCGACGAGCCCGAGCCGCCGCTCGAGGGCGAGGGCACCCCGCAGGCGCCGTGGGTGATCGATCGGCTGCCGTTCACCGATGTGCGCAACACCGAGGACGGCGCGCCGTTCATCGACGAGTACACGGGCTGCAACAACACCGCCGACGAGTCGGGCCCCGAGCTGTGGTACCGGCTCGAGCTCCACGAGTCGATGCGCTTGCGCGCGGTGGTGCTCGACATGGAAGGCGTGGACATCGACCTGCACTTGGTCGACGAGTCGGCCAGCGCCGAGGGCTGTCTCGCGCGCGGGCACCACTTCGTGCAGGAGACGCTCGCGCCCGGCATCTATCACTTCGTGCTCGACAGCTGGGTGAGTGATGGCACGCCGCTCGCGGGCGAGGTGCTGTTCGTGCTCGTCGAGTGCGCCGACGACGATTCCGCCTGCAACTAGCGCCCCGACCAAGCCGGCGTGCAACACATGGGCCGTGAGCCTGGCCCGCGCGCGCGTCGGCGGCGGGCGGTAATACCGACGGGAAGGGTGGCGTATCCTCGCAGTCGAGCTGGGACCCGTGAGCGAGCCTGCACATACCAACGCCTTGGCCTCTGCGAATCCGCCCGAAGAGGAGGAAGACGAGGTTCTGCTGCCGCCGCCGCCGGCGCGGGCATGGCTGATCGAGCAGCTGGCGGCGCTGGTCAGCGCTCGGGGCGTGGGACCGCTGCTGCGGGCGCCGCTGGTGGAGCCCACGCCGGCGTTCTTTCCCGACCCGTGGGCGGGGGGCGAAGCGAGCGTGCGCCGCCTGGCCCGACGGCTGCTGCGCTATGCGGGGATCGACGACCACCCGGTGGAGGTGACGGTGCTCGACGAGGGCACCGCGATCGCTGCGGGTACCGCCGGGGTCTCGTTCGAAGGGCTCCGCGAGGGCACGCTCGAGTTCGCCGTGCAATCGGCGGCGCTGCGTGACCCGCTGATCGTGGTCTCCTCCATGGCGCGTGCGGTCGCCGATGCCTATCGCCGCGTGCACCGGCTGCCGACCGGTGACGAAGCCCGCCACCAACGCCTGGTCGACGTGACCGCCGTGTACCTGGGCTTTGGCCTGCTCACGGCCAACGCCGCGCTGCGCCATGGCGGGAGCGGCGGGGGCTGGGGCCGCGCGAGCACGCGCACGCGCACGCGCCTGGGGGTGCTCGACCCGCAGTCGGTGGGCTTCCTGCTCGCCGTGCAGCTGCATGCGCGAGCGCTCGCGCCCAAGCAGCGCCGCGCGGTGCTGCGCAAGCTCGACCCCAACCCGGCCGGCTTCGTGCGCGCCGCCGAGCCGGTGCTCGAGCGCCTCGACCCCGCGCTCGCCGAGCAGCTCCACCTGCCCGCTCCCGAGCAGTGGCCGCCCGCGCCCTCGCTCGCCGTGCTCACCGCCCCGCTCCAAGACGTGAGCGAGGATGACGAGCCGGTCGTCGAGGAACGCAAGGACGAGGACCGCGGCGTGCAGGGGATGAACGAGGGTCGCTCGGTGTTCCGCGTGGAGCGCAGCAAGGCGCTGCGCCTGGCCAAGATGCTCGCGATGCCCACCGTGATGCTGGGCATGGTCGCCAGCCGCATGCAGATCGGCGTCGAGCTGCCCACCTGGCAGGCCGGCGTCGCCGCGGTGGGCCTCGGCTTGCTGGGCCTGGGCGTGGGACGGCTGCTGCCCGACCGCCGCTGCTCGGAGCCCAAGTGTGGACAGACCCTCGCGCTCGACATGAAGGTCTGCCCCCGCTGCGGGGGCACGATCATGGGGGTGATCCACCATCCCCGCGAGCGCCTCGCGGCCGAGGAGGCGCTCGCGCGCGAGGGCGCCGGGTCCCCCGCCGAAGCCGACGAAGAAGCCGAAGACGAAGCACGCCCGGAGTCGTAACGGTCGCGATGGCCCGTGCGTGGAGGGGTCGTCATGAGGCAACCAACCGACCCCCACCCCGGCCCCGCTCCGTCCAAGGACCGTGACCGCAAGCTGCTGCGTCTCCAGGCGATCTCCGGCCTGGTGTTCGCGGTCTTCCTCTCGCTACACCTGCTCAACGTGATGGCCTCGGTCTTCGGGCCCGGCCTCTACGACGCATTCCAAGTGCGGATCCGACCGCTCTATCAATTTCCGCTGTTCGAGGTGGGCGTGCTGTTCTCCTCGCTGCTGTTGCACATCGCCGCGGGGGTCATGCGCATCCGCCAGCGCCCGCGCTCGCGCGACTGGGGCCGCCTGCCGCTGCGCACCCGGCTGCATCGCGCGAGCGCCTACTTCTTGCTGGCCGTCATCCTCCTCCACATCACCGCCACCCGCATGCCCGCGCTGCTCGATGGCGTGTGGCTCGGCTTTGCCGGGCTCTCGTTCAGCATGACCTCGATGCCGGGGATCTTCTATCCGTACTACGCGCTGCTGGGCCTCTGCGGGCTCTACCACGGCAGCTACGGCGTCTACCTGGCGCTGCGCGGCCTGGGCGTGAGGCTGCCTTCGGTCGCGGCGCTGGGGGTCCGTGCCTGGGCTCCGCTCACCGTGGCCGCAGTGCTGGTGGTGCTCGGCGTGCTGAGCTTCGGCGGCAACCTCTACGCGATCGACGACCCCTCGCAGAGCAGCTTTGCCCGCTGGGTGGCGGAGCGCATTGGGACCGAGCCGTGAGCGAGGCCGGTGACGCGTCGGGCTACTGTGCGGGGAAGCGGACCGCGCCGAGCTTCTCGGTCGCGCTCACGATGTGGATCTCGACCACGCTTCCCGCGGCATCGAGGTCGATCGTCATGCACGAGCGCGGCGCATCGCGAGGATGTCGAGGGGGCGTGCACAGCACGACCCCAGGCCGACCGTTGAGCCAGCGTAGCTCCACCGCGGTGGGCGGGGGCGAGCCGCGCAGCACCCCCGCGAACAGCTTGGCCACGTTCTCGCGCCCGAGCACGGGCTTGGTCGAGGCGCGGAACTGTCCGCCCCCATCCGCGACCAGACGAGCATCCTCGGCCAGACACGCGGCGATGCGCTGGACGTCGCCGGTGACGAGCGCCGCCATGAAGCGCTCCAGCGCTTGCTGGTGTGCAGCATCGACCTCGGGGGAAGGCGGCTGGCGTCGAGCCTCGTAGCCGACGAGCGCCTTGCGAGCGCGATGCAGGATCACGCGAGCGTTCTCGGGGGACACGCCCAGGATCTCGGCCGCCTCGGGCCCCGAGTAGCCGAGCACGTCACGCAGCACCAGCGCCGCCCGCGGTACGGCGGGCAGCGCCTCGAGGGCGCGCAAGAACGCAAACGAGACGCTCTCCCGCAGGCCATAGCGAGTCTCCGCGTCGGCTTCGGGGGACACCGGCTCACCCGCATCGACCCCCGGGGGCGTCTCCACCACGGACGGCAGCCACGGCCCCGCATAGCGCCGCGTTCGCCGACGACGCAGGGCATCGATCGACAGGCGGGTCGCCACGCGGGCGAGCCACGGGCGCCACGGGCGAGTGGTGTCGGCGGGTGGCTTCTCGAGCGCGCGCTGGAACGTCTCCTGCACGAGGTCTTCGGCATCGGCGGCGCTGCCGGTCACCCGATAACACAGGCCCCACAGGTGCTCGCGATGAGCGGAGAAGAGCGCTTGGTAGTCGACGGGAGCCACGGGCCCAACCCACGTTCGAGCGGCGACGAGCGTTACCCCGGCAGGACCTTGAACTGAGTGTGACCGATGAGCAGCAGCCCCCCGAACGCCACGCACTGGCCGGCACGCACGCGCACGTAGGTACCATTGGAGCTACCGAGATCCTCGAGGTAGATCGCGTGGCCCTCGCGCAAGAAGCGACAGTGATCGCCGGACACGAACGTATCGTCCGGCAGCGTGATGTCGCCCTCCTCGCGGCCGATGATGATCTCATCGCGATCGAGCAAGAGGGTCTGCGGCGTCGTCTCCTCGTGCCGCAGGATCGTGAGCTGCGCCCAGCCCCGACCGGCCACGCGCTGCAGTGCGAGCCGCGCTTGGCCCACCTTGAACTCGTCGCCGTCCTCGACCGCGATCGTGTCGATGATCTGGGTGTAGACGCCGCTCGGTAGCCCGAAGTCGTCGACGACGACGCCACCGGCTCCCGGGAACAACCGCGCGTGGAGCGACTCCATGCGGCGATCCTCGCCCCATGGCTCGCCCGGCTGGCGCCCCACATCCAAGAATGCGCCAGGCTCGATGCGCCGCTCCGCGACCGGCTCGCCGCGCGGGCCGAGCATCACCAAGCGCACCGCGGTCACCGGGACCGGCGCGCCGTCGCGGCCGAACGGCGCGGGCGGCACGGGGGAGCGCGCGACCATGGTGCCCTCCTCGGTGACGGAGGCGTCGAGATCGACCTCGAGCTCATCCTCGAGCTCATCCTCGAGCTCATCCTCGAGCGGCGGCAGCAGGGACAAGTCCGGCATGTCGTCGAGGCCG
Organism: Nannocystaceae bacterium; assembly: GCA_041600735.1. Taxonomy (GTDB): domain Bacteria; phylum Myxococcota_A; class Polyangia; order Nannocystales; family Nannocystaceae; genus Paraliomyxa. The sequence continues at coordinate 1,339 of JBFIJN010000054.1, read as the reverse complement.
AGGTCGGCCACGCGAAACTGACCCGAGGCCGATGCGCTCTCGGCATCGCTCTCGGATGTGGTCATGCCACCCCCGTACGGGGCTGGAATCGGCGGCTGGCCGTCGAGATCCGGCACCAGCGTGGACGAGCGCCGCATCGGGACGAACGCCTCTTCATCTTCGTCGCGACCCGAGAGCGTGGGCGGGTCATCGCTCTCCACCGCGAACCCGCCGGGTGGGATCGTGGCGCTACGCTCGTCATCATCGCGCTGGCGCGACGAATCGGGCGCCAAGGTCGAGTGGCGCTCGGCCGGCGACCGCTGGCGCAGCGGCGGGGCCGCGGGCGGGTCGCTCGACGTCGAGGCCTCGTACGGGGCCGCGGGCTGAAGCCCCGGAACCATCATCGTGCGATCGACGAAGTCCGGCTCATCCCCATCGAAGTCGGCCGTGCTCGCATCGGCGTCGTCGAGCTCGTCGGCATCGCGCACGCCGAGGCTCTCGAGGTCGAGCCGCTCGACGAGGGTGAGGTCGGTCATCGAGTCGCCGGGATCGGGCTCGTCGAGGTCGTCGAACTCGTTGCCGTCCATGTCCAGCAGCTCGTCGGAGGTCGCGGCCGGGGCGGGCCGGGGCGCCCCGAAGCGAGCGGACGCCGTCGGCTCCACCGACAGCAGCCCAGACTGGGGCGTGGAATACCGGCCAAGCGGCGGCGGGCCCTCGACGGGGGTGAGATCGGGCTGCGGCCGCGGCTCGATCGGCGGCCGCGTTCGGGTGGGCACGCCAATGGGCAGCCGCGCCGAGTCTTCGGGCGCAGGATCGAGCTCGGCCACGAGCTCGAGCACCTCGGGATGGGTGGGATGACGAAGCCGCAGCGCCTCGAGCTCGGCCAACACGCCCTCGTCTACGCCTTGCAGCGCGGACAGACGCACCTCCGCCAGCTCGTCGGTGAGATCGGGCCAGCCCTCGGGCGGAGCAAAGATCTCGGCAACCTCGGACGGCTGCGGGGTCGCGAACACGACCTTCTGTGGCTCGGTCATGACCCGCGGCTTGGGTGGTCCGGGCTTGGCGGCGATGGGCGTCGCCACGGGCGTGGGTGCGGGTGCGGGCTTGGGCGCCGGCGTGATCGCAGCGGTCGGCGGCGGAGCGGCAGGGCGAGCGCCCGGGGAAGGACGCGACACGACGCCAGGCACCGGAGGCATCTTCGCACCCGCCGCCTTGCTGGGAGCCGGCAACCCCGAGCGCGGGAGGCTCTGCTCGGTGTCGGCCTTGCGCGCGGCCGCCGGAGTGGCCTTCGCCGGTTCGGACCCCCCGGCCTTGGCCGCGCCGATCGGCGGCGGTGGCGGTGGCTTGCCCTTCGCCTCCT